>DATGHN010000078.1:0-57011 GCA_035308005.1 Solirubrobacteraceae bacterium | reverse complement strand
TGTTCGCCAGCCCGCCGTTGACGCCGACGATCCCAAACAGCGGGTTCGACGGGTAGGAGCCCGAGCACTGCGGAAAGGAAACGTCAAAACCGATGGTCGGCGACGAGCTTCCGCTCAGCACGATGACGAGCACCACGATGACGGTGACGACGAGCGCCACCACCGGCACCCATCGCGCTCGGTACCGGGGACGGCTGACAGACGGCACCGCCGTCAAGCTACCACGAGCCTGGGAGTGCGTCCGACGTCAGGCGGTCGGCGCCGCGGGCGGCAGGGCGGTTTCGATGCGGCGCGCGATTGCTTGAACTTGATCGTCGTTCAGCGTTCCGGGCCCGAGGGCCATGTCGACCAGTTTGGCGGGCCAGGTAACCCATGCGCCGCTCTGTTCGAACGGCTTCGAGAAGTACTTCCACTCACCTCCCACAAAGCACAGGACCGCGCGGACCGGCGCCTCGAGGTCGCCGAGTGCGGCGCGCACCGCATCGATCTGCCAGCCGAGGCTCTCAGCAAGCTTGGTCTTATCTCTGCGCCCTACGAAGAGCCGCAGGTCGGTCTTGAGCACTCCACCCCGATCGCGCTGCTCGACGCGGCCCTTGTAGGCCTTCGTGTCGATCACCCAGACGCCGGAAGCGGCGACGACGATGTGGTCGATGTTGCCGCGAGTTCGCGGGACCTTGCGGTCATGGAGCACCACGGCACGATCACCGAGCTCACGCTCAAGCCTCTCGCCCAGACGACGTTCGCCCTTGGCACCCTTCGCCCAGGCCTGAATCGATTGGGGGTCATCGGAGAAGAACTTGATTACGCCCGCGAGGCGACCCCACCGTCGGTCGATTCGCTCCTCGCGGCGTCGATGGCGCTTCTCGTGTTCGTCAGCGGCTGACCAACCGGCCTGGCCGGTCGCAATTGCATCCGGCGGCTCATCGGCCGGGTCGCCGGCACCAGCCTGGTCAGTGCTTGGCGGGTTTGTCTCCGCGTCGGGCGCGGGACGGCAACGCAGGCAGGTGATTGCGCGAGCGTCGCCGTCCCACCAGGCGCGTGTTCCGGCCGGGAGCGATTCGCGGCAGCCCGAGCAGATTCCGTCGTACCGAAGTCGAAGCCGCTTCGCCGCCATTGACACGGCAATTCTCGCTCGCTGAGAGGACCGCTAGACCTGAGCGCAAGACGAGCCTCGCCGAATACGAGCGGCAGACTGCCTCAAAGGGCGCGACCAGCCGCAGTCGCTCCCTGGCGCCTTCACGTCGTACTTTCGCCTAATTCGCGAGCTTGTCGCGCCCGGGCGGGGATATTGGATACGTGTCGCGCCTACGGTTCCGATTGATCTGCCTGATCGCCACCCCGTGCATCGCCCTGCCGGCGGCAAGCTTTGCGGTCGCGTCAGCGACCGCGAGTGCCGGTCCCCACTGCACCTGGTATTCGGGTAGCGGGATCCCGCCGGGTAGCGGCATCCCGCCGTGGGGATTCCACGCTACGCAGCCATTCCCCAACGGGTCGAGCGGTTTCTCTTACGGCTG
Source organism: Solirubrobacteraceae bacterium (assembly GCA_035308005.1). GTDB lineage: Bacteria > Actinomycetota > Thermoleophilia > Solirubrobacterales > Solirubrobacteraceae > Palsa-513. The sequence goes on along the minus strand of DATGHN010000078.1, from coordinate 55,497 downwards.
GGGGAACATCAACCTGGATACCAACTGGATCTCCGGCAACATCTGCCAGACCGTTTCAGCGCACGGCCGGCGCGCCCGCGGAATCGTCCTGAGCGTCGGGCCGCAGATCAGCTACCACTCCCACGTCGCGGTGATGTGGGGCTACCCGGGGAACCTCATCAAGACGTCCTTGCGCGTGATCGCCAGCACGGATCCGCGGTGCAAGGTCGGAACTGGCGGCCGCGTGATCATGTACGCCAGCTACAACGGGGTCCGAAGCGACAGCATGCAGTTCTTCTTTGACCCCGGGTGCTTGGACCAGGATCACCTGTATCACGGGCCACAGGTAGCCGCGCAAGTCCCGCCGCTTTAGCGCCTGCGAAGCAGGTCGCGCCCTCGCCACCGCAGAGCCCTTGGCGAGCTCGAGTCATCCGTCCCTGTCACACCACCCGGGTTCCGCGGGTCATAGGACCGAGACCCCGACCCCCACCCATGTGACAGGAGCCGCGCGATGGCACGCATCGATGGAGTATCGAAGAGCAAAGCCGGGCCGATGGTCAAGCTCGTGTACAGGCTCGGCCCGCGGATGATGAAGCGGCTGGCGGGCCGCAAGCCACAGACCGGTAGCGGGCTCGAGCCGATGGAGATCTGGGCCCACCAGCCGAAGATGATGTTCGCGATGGGCAAGTTCAACCAGGCGATCCGCAAAGGCAGGTCCATCGATGAACGGCTCAAGAACCTGGTCGAACTCAAGGGCGCACAGATGATCGGGTGCGAGTTCTGCGTCGACCTCGGCTCGCAAATCTGCCGCAACTCCGGCCTTAGCGACGAGGAGCTGCTCGCGCTGCCGCGCTACCGCGAAAGCGACCTGTTCAGCGAACCGGAGAAGCTTGCGCTCGACTACACGGTCGCCGTGATGCGCACACCAGTCGACGTTACAGACGGTCTGTTCGACCGGATGAAGCAGCACTTCAGCGACGCGCAGCTCGTCGAGATCACCGCATTCCTGACGCTCGTCAACCTCGACCGCTTCAACGCAGCCTTCGGGATCGGGGCTGCCGGCTTCAGCGAAGGAATGGTCTGCGTGCCGCCCGATCGCCCCGCCGTCGGCCCGGCCCTCGCGAACGTCGCCTAGCAGGCGGAACCGAAACGCCAATCGGAAGCGAAACGCCAATCCAGCGCAGATCTCGCACGCAGTAGCACGTCCGCCGGCCGAGGGCTGCGATCGGCCTTCGTAACGGTTTCGGAACGCCGGACTCGCTAGTTTCCGGCGCGCTGTGTCCCGCCGACAGAAAAGCCACGGGCCGCCCGCCGGGCTTGGCGGCGTGCCTGGGCACACTCGTCTGCGGTCGCCGACCACGGCGGTGCTCCTAGGCGCGCTGACTGTGCTGCTGATGACCGCAGACATTCCGCTCGAGGCGTCGATTCACACGCTCTCGTTCGGCAACAACGGTTTGGAGTTCGTCTTCATCCTTCCATTCACGGTGGTGGGCGTCGTGGTCGCGCGGCGCGAACCGCGCAACCCCATGGGATGGCTGCTCGAGGGTGTCGGGCTGCTGACGGGGCTTGGCACGGTCACGTCTGACTACGCCGTTTTCGTCTACCACTTCGGCCATCGAGGCTCACCGCTCGGTCCGGTCGCGGTGCTCCTCGATACAGGTTTCGCTACCGGGCTCCTGCTGCTGCCGTTGGTGATCCTGCTGTTTCCCGACGGCCGCCTCGGGGGGCGCTGGAAGTGGCTTTTGCGACTGGCACTTGTGGCACTCGCGGTCTACCTGGCTACTCGTGTGAGCCTCTCGGCGGCCGCACTTGGGCGCAACACGCCGGTGTGGCCGGGAGGTGGCATTGTCGGCGCCCGTAACCCGAGCGGGTCCGCGGCGTGGGTCGCGGTCGCCCAGCCGATCACATTGGGGGTTTTTGTGTTGATGTGTCTCGCATCGGTGGTGCGCCAGGTGCTGAGCTACCGCGGTTCGAGCGGCGTCCGGCGCCAGCAGGTGAAGTGGTTGGCGAGCGGCGGGGCGGGGTGCGTCGGTGGTTTGCTGTTCCTCGCCAGCGGAGCTGCCAATTCGGCCCCTGGCGCTGTGTGGATCGTGATTCTTCTCGGATGGGTGGCGTTGCCGCTCAGCATCGGCGTCGGCATCCTCAAGTACCGGCTGTATGAGATCGACCGGCTGATCAGTCGGACGCTCTCCTACGCGATCCTCACCGCGCTCCTAGTCGGGACATTCATCGGGCTCATCGCGCTGAGCACCAACACACTTGCGCTCTCAGGCAGGGTCGGCGTTGCGGCCTCGACGCTTGCCGCCGCGGCTCTGTTCAACCCGTTGCGCAAACGCATTCAGCGTCTCGTCGACCGCCGCTTCAACCGCGCCCGATATGACGCCGAAGCAACCGTCGCTGCGTTCACGGCCAGGCTGCGCGACGCGGTCGAGATCGACGCTATCCGCGGCGACCTCCTCGAGGCGGTCAACCGAGCCGTCGAACCGACGCACGTCTCGGTCTGGATCAAGGCGTAGCCGCGGCGGTTGGATCGTCAAGCCGTCGCCGTCGCGGGCCGCTGCCTCGGTGAGTGAATCAGGCCTACGCGTGCGGTGACGAGCGTGATGATCAGGGTGAGCGCGGGAACGACCGCAAGTGCGGCGCGCAGGCCAGAGATACCGGCCAGCGTCCCGATCAACGGGGGACCGCATACGAAGCCGGCCCAGCCGTAGGCAGAAACCGTTGCGATGCCAACGCCTGGAGCTAGGCCGGGAAGGTTGCCGGCGGCACTGAACGCAGCGGGCACGACAAGCGCCACGCCGGCGCCGAGGAACGCGAAGCCGATCAGCGCCGTGAGCTGCGTATCGGCTGCGAGGGCGATGGCCATCGCAGCGGTGCCCAGCGCCGCGAGGGTGGGCAAGAGGCGGTTGGCCGGGAGGCGCGCTAGGAGGTGTCCACCGCTCAGTCGTACCGCCGCCATGATCAGTGCGAACGCGGCGTAGCCGAGACCGGCGGTGGCCGGGCCGGCGTGGACGGGCCCGCGGAGGTAGACAGCCGACCAGTCGGCTGTTGCGCCCTCGCAGAGCATGCAGGCGAAAACGGTGGCACCGAGGACGACCGTTACACCGCGTAGCGAAAGCCGTCCGCGGCTGGCGGTCCGCGCCTGTTCGGGAGTGTCGATCTCGCCCTGTCGGTTGATCAGGCTGTGGTTGAGGGTGGCTGCCGCTGCGAGGACCGGCAGCGCGAGGACCAGAAGCTGCGATTGCAGTGACACGTGGGCGGCGACCGCCAGCGCGCCCACGCCTGCCCCGGCGAACGAGCCGACGCTCCACGCTCCGTGAAAGCTGGGTAGGAGATGCCGGCGCTGGGCGCGTTCGACGGCCACCGCCTGTGTGTTCATCGCTACGTCCAGCGACCCCTGGAAGGCGCCCCAGGCAAACAACGCCATCGCCAAGAGAAGCGGGGTGCTCGCCAGGCCGGCGAGCGGACCGGTCGCGCAGTAGCCCAACAGGCACACACGGATCAGCACCCGGCTGGCCAGCGTGGGAAGCAGTCGCCGCGCGACCAGCATCGAACAGACTGCGCCGACCGGCGTCGCCAAGAGCACCAGACCGAGGGCGGAGTTCGAGAGGCCGAGCGCCAGCTTCACGTGTGGAATGTGTGCCGTCCACGACGCGAACAGGAGCCCGTGAGAGGCGAACGTCGCGGTCACCGCTGCGCGCTGACGTGCGCGGGTTGCGGCGCGGCGCGGAGCCTTCGGCTTGCCGTCGGCGATGACCGTGTCAGACACAGCGCACGTCAACACCTGCCGCGCGCAGAGCACCAACAGTCTCGGCCGGTGCAGCTTCGTCGGTGACCAGTACGTCGGCGTCGCCGATCTCGCAGACGACGGCCATGCCGTCGCGGTCGAACTTGGAGGAGTCGGCGGCCACGATCAAGCGGCGTGAGCTCTCTTTCAGAGCGCGCTTGATCGCGGCGTCGCCAAGGTCATACGCCGTCAGCGTTCCCCCGCCGAGTCCGCATGGGGCGAGCACCGCGGTGTCGAAGCGCATCGCCGCGATCGCCGCGACGGCGCCGGCACCGGTCAACGACAGCTCTCCGGGGCGGACCTCGCCACCGGCCATGATGACGCGAACCGACGGATGCTCGGCCAGCGCGTTCGCGGTCGGGAGTGATACCGGCAGCACGGTCAAACGCCGCTCGCCAAGTGCCCGGGCGACCTGGAGGACCGTGGTTCCGCTGTCCATCCCGACCGCCTCGCCGTCACGCAGCAACTCGCTGACCGCCTTGCCGATCCGGGCCTTGACGGGAGCGGCATCCAGCTCGCGCATCCAGTAGGGAATCTCGTCGCCGCGCGCCAACAGGCTCGCCGCACCCCCCCTTACCCGACGGGCCACGCCGCGCCGCACCAGCACGTCCAGGTCGCGGCGGATCGTCATCTCAGCCGTCCCGTAGTCGCGCGCCGCCCGAGCCACCTCCAACCGGCCCTCGAGTCGAAGCTGGCGCACGAGCTCGCTCAGACGTTGGGCTGCATCCATAACTTCAATCTACCAAGCGTGCTGTTCGTTCGAACAGTTATGGAGTGCCTTGTTTACGAACGCGAGGTCGAACTCCCCACGGCGCTCGTCGCCTCTCCTCGGCTAGCGTGGCACCCGTGGCATGGGCAAGCTGGGCCGAGGAGCTTCCATACCGGCCGTCGCGCGTTCTCGTAGCGGGCACATCGGGGTCGGGAAACTCGACGCTCGCGCGCCGCATCGCCACCGCGCTGAACGCCCCCTACACCGAACTCGACGCGCTCCATCACGGCCCGGCGTGGGAGCCGCGGCCCGATTTCGTCGATGCCGTGACCCGACTGAGCGCCGCGGAGGGCTGGACAGCCGAATGGCAGTACGAAATCGCCCGGCCGATCCTCGGCCCGCGGGCCGATCTGCTGGTCTTTCTCGACCTGCCACGGTGGCTGGTCATGACTCGCGTCGTGCGGCGCACGCTCCGGCGCCGACTCGGGCGCGTCGAGCTTTGGAATGGCAACTTCGAGCCTCCGCTGAGGACGGTGTTCAGCGACCGCGATCACATCGTGCGCTGGGCTTGGCGAACGCATCACGAGGCTGTCGACCGGGTCATGGAACTAGTCGACCAGCGGCCCGACATTCCAGTGGTACGCCTGCAGACGGCTCGTCAGGTCGATCGCTGGCTGGCGGGCCCACTTGCCCGGGCGGCGCGGAGCTGAGCTGTGCGAGTCAGCGGCCGAGCCTTCGCGTGATCTCGAACGCGTGGGCGCGGGTCTCGGCCAACAGAACACGAACCTGCTCGAGGCCGGCCCGCAGCGGCGGATCGCCGACCTCGACCGGCAGCATCGAGTCCTGCAGCGTGGCGAGTGTGCTGTCGGCGCGCTCCACGGCTGCGACGGCGCTTTCGATGATGCCCTTCGCGTCGTGGTCGCGTGTGTGCGGAGTCACTGCCTCGAAGCGGTGCTCGGGCAGTCCGCGGCGATCGGCGAACTCGGCGTGGACGCGCTGCGCGCGCCCGTAGGCCGTCTGGAGTGGCCGAAACAGCTCCTCTTCGAGCCGGTCAGCCAACGCCTCGTCGAGCTGCTCGTACGCTTCGCCCAGATACGCCAGCGCGACGGCGAGCTCGTCGGCGGCAGCCGCAAGCGTGTCGAGAAGGTGTTGCGCCCCAGCGACGTTCGAGTAGGCGATGAAGAGAGCCTATCCCGCCGAGCCCACCGATCTGTGACGTCCCGGTGCTCCTGGCATTCGCCACGTAGCGGCCATGAGAACACCACACCCGCGCGGCCGTCGACGGGGTGCATCGGCTCACCGCCGGGCGCAGCGACGCTCTCGCTACGATCGATCCATGAGCGCCAGAAGCGTGCCCGGCGGCGTGGTGCATGAACTGCCCGCGGATCTGCGCAAGGCACTGGTCGCCAACGCGACGGCGCTCGATGCCTGGAAGGACATCACGCCCCTGGCACGCAACGAGTTCATCTGCTGGGTCGAGGAGGCTAAGCAGGCGACCACCCGCGAGCGGCGCATCCGGCGAACCCAGGAGGAGCTCGAGGAAGGCAAGCGCCGGCCCTGCTGCTGGCCGGGTTGCAAGCACCGCGAGCGCACCGGCCACTAGCGACTCGAGTCCCACCGCGACGCCAAGCTAACGTCCCGGGCGTGGAGTTCAGCACCGAGTTGCGCAGTGACGTCATGGCAGGAGGCATCACGCTGTCCGCGAGGCGCCGGCGGGTTCCGGTGGACACCCCTGATGTCCCTGAGCGCCGTGGCGAAGGGGACCGATGATGGGCGCGCCGCTGCCCGCCAGCCCGACGCTGTCCCCATCCCAGCTGGCAACCCTGGCTCGAATCGGCGAGGAGCGCACGGCGAAGGCCGGTGAAGTGCTCTACCGCGTCGGCGACGCGAGCTATCCGTTCATCGCGATCATCGACGGCGAGATAGCGATCCTGGACGACGCGGGAGTCGAGATCGTCCGCCACGGACCGTCGGGGTTTCTTGGCGAGGTCAACCTCCTGTCGGGGCAGACGGTGTTCGTCACCGCTGTCGTCGCGGAGGACTCGCGGTACCTCGCAGTGGATCGAGACGCGTTGCGCTCGCTCCTCTACGAGGACGGGCCGCTCAGCGATGTCGTGCTCACGGCGTTCATCGCGCGCCGGGAGGGCCTGCAGCGCGTCCACGGGGTCGGCGTCGAGATCATCGGGCCGCACTCGTCCGAGGCGACGATGCGGGTCGTCGAGTTCGCGCGCAGCAACCGCCTGCCGTTCACCTGGCGCGATCCGACGCGCGCAGACGCGCTCGATGCCGCGGCGCTTGTCGCCGGCCTCGATGCCGGAAGCATCCCGCTCGTGCGACTTCCCGGAGGCCTTGAGCTGCATGCGCCGACGAACGGGCAGCTGCTGCGCGCGCTTGGGATCGGCCGCGAGCTCGCGCGGCGTGAGGAGGTCGACCTGCTCGTCGTCGGTGGCGGGCCAGCCGGCCTCGGTGCCGCGGTGTACGGCGCCTCTGAGGGGCTCGACACGCTGATCATCGAGAGCACCGCGCTCGGCGGGCAGGCGGGCTCCTCCCGGCGTATCGAAAACTACCTCGGCTTCCCTGCTGGGATCAGCGGCGCGGAGCTGTCCAGCCGCGCCGTCACTCAGGCGCGCAAGTTCAATGCCCGCACCGCCACCCCGTATCGGGCGGTCTCGCTCGAACCGGGCGCGGAACGTCACGTCGTCAGGCTCGAGGACGGCGAGGAGATCAGCGCGCGAGCCGTACTCCTCGCAACCGGCGCCCAGTACCGTCGCCTCCCGATCGCCGACCTAGGCGACTACGAGGGCGTCAGCGTCTTTTACGCCGCCGGACCGCCCGAGGCGCAGCTGTGCGGGGCCTCTCGCGTCGCCGTCGTCGGCGGTGGCAACTCGGCCGCCCAGGCTGCAGTCTGGCTCGCACGCGGGGGCGCACTCGTGACGCTCCTGCACCGCCGCGCGAACCTGCGCGAGACGATGTCCGACTACCTCATTCATGAGCTCGAACACCACGGAATCGCGGTCCGCGACCGCAGCGAGATCGCAGCCCTGCACGGAGCGGACGGCCTTCTCGACGCCGTCACGCTGAAAAGCGGAGAGCTGCTCCCGATCTCGTTCGTCTTCCTCTTCCTGGGCGCGAGTCCCTGCACCGATTGGCTCGACGACACGGTCGCGTGCGACGCCGACGGTTTCGTCCTCACCGCGGCAGCGGCAGGAGCGGAGAACCTGCTCGAGACCAGCATTGCGGGCGTGTTTGCCGCCGGTGACGCGCGGTCGGGCTCGACCAAGCGCTGCGCCACCGCGGTTGGCGAGGGGGCGATGGCCGTGCAGCTCGTGCACGCTCGAATCGGCGCCGGCTGACCCCCGCACGCAAGCGTAAGGTGCCCGGCCATGGCTCGCCGAGACGCCGGCCCGCGACGCTCTGACTCTCTCGAGTCCTATCTGCGCGAAACGCGAATAGCGGCCGCCGCGGCCGTGCTTGCCCTGATCGCCGGCGTCGTGTCAGACGTGGTTGCGCGGGGCTTCTGGACCGGCCACGCGTTACTGGCCGGCCTTGCGTCGAGCGTAATCGTCGTGCTGCTGTCGCTCGCGCTGGTCAACGAGCTCGTCGAGCGGCGCAAGCGCGAGCGCTGGAGCGTGCTCGCCCAATACGTGATGCTTCAGCTGGTTCGAAACGCACGACTGACCTGGACCGGGATGCTCGAGCTCGCGAACCTGATGGCTCCGGGTCCCTACACCAAGTCGACTCTGGAAGCCGGCGCCCAGGTCGTGCGCGACACGGCGCGTCTGACCCAGTCGACTCGCGAAATCCTCGCTGACCCCCACCGCCGGGGACTACTCCACGGGCGGATCGCGGACTTCGTCGGCCACGGCGACGAGCTGCTCGGCCGCTGGGCCAGCGTGATGCTCAACGCCGACGCTTACGCCGAGGTCATCGACCGTCACGTCGAACTCATCGGCGACCTCGCGTGGCTGGGCAGCCTTTTCGATCACCTCATTCCGCGCGACGACAACAAGCCCGCGAAAACGTGGAGCCATCCGGCCTTTCAGGTCGAAGGCGAGATCGACGACGACCAGCTCGCAACACGACTGGTCGCGGTCACGCAGCTCGCCGCCGAGCTCGACACCACGACTCTCGAGCTGGCGCTGCGGCTCGTTCCGGTGGAGTGGTGGGCCACTCGGCTTGGGACTACGAGCCCGATCCTCAACGCTCCAGGCGTGACCGAATTGGAGACGCCGCTCGCGTGATCGGCGAGCGGCCTGCTTCGCAGCGGGGCCCTGAGCGCTACTCCCCCGCGGAGCCCTTCGGCGCGCGCGCGCTCGAGCGGCGCACGATCAGCTTCGGCTGGAAGACGACGCGTGGCGGGTGCGCTTCGCCGTTGGCGGGCCACTCGCTCTCGCCAACTGCGAGCTCGAGGCCTGCCGCCACCATCTCGGCGATCGGCATCTTCACCGTCGTCAGGCTCGGGATCGTGGCGGAGGCAAACGGCATGTCGTCGAAGCCAACGATCGAGAGCTGCTCGGGCACGGCGATTCCGCTCGCGCTCGCGGCGTGGAGCATGTCCATCGCCAGGAAGTCCGTGGCCGCCATCACGGCGGTCGGCGGTTCCGCCAGCGCCATCAGGCCCGAGAGGGCGATGTGGCCGCCGCCGATCGTGTTGGGAACGTGGCGGATGTAGCCGTCGCCTAGCGGTAGCCCCGCGTCGGCGAGGTACTCCTGGTAGGCGGCAAGACGGTCGCGGATGACGTAGCGCGAGGGGTGCCCGACGAAGGCGATACGTCGGTGCCCGAGTGAGACCAGGTGGGCAAGCGCAGAGTGGATACCGGCGCGCGCGTCAACGATGACGGTTGGGAACGGGCGGTCGCTGCGCTCGGATCCGTGCCAGAGTCCGACAACGCGCAGGTTCGGGTTGCGCAGATCGCTGACCAGTCGCCGCTCGCCGCGGAAGTCGCCGACGAGGACGATCGCGTCGCAGTGGCGCGTCTCGAGCACGGCGGTCAGCGCGAGTGCCTCGTCGGCCTTGGCGCGGGCGTGCCCGAGGACAACGGAATAGCCGCGCTCCTTCGCCTCGATCGAGAGCGCCTCGATCGCCTCGGCGAAGAAGGGGTCGGTGATATCGCGCACGACGGCTCCGAGCAGCATCGACGGTGCGCCGCGCAGGGCCCGAGCAAACGGATGCGGTCGATAGCCGAGCTCGATCGCGATCGCCTGTACCCGCTTGCGCGTCTCGTCAGACACCGCGATCAGGACCGGGGCGTCGTTGAGGATCCGCGAGACCGTGCTCTGCGCCACGCCGGCGGCCGTCGCGATGTCCTTCATCGTCGCCGGCCGATGCGTTCCGCGGCCGCCGCTCCGTGTGCTCATCCGCGCGACTCCCACGGCGTCGCCGCGTCACGCGCCTCAACGCTCACGGGTCCCCCCCGGCGGCCGCCGGCTCGCCGCCGGCTCCCTTACCGGCCTCGAGCCCGGTTCGCGCGGCGGCGCGTCCGCGGAAGCGCGTGCGGACGGCGTCGAGGATCACGGCGAAGAAGAGCACGACGCCAACGACCATCGGCTGGTAGTAGGCGTTGACGCCGATCGTGACGAGACCGTCAGTCAGCGCAACCAGCAGCGCGGCGCCGGCGACCGCTCCGACGATCCGGCCCTGACCGCCGATCAGGCTGACCCCGCCGATCACCGCCGCGGCAATCGCGATCAGCTCGTAACCGCTGACGCTGTCGGCGGTCCCGGAGGTGATGCGCGAGGCCACGATCAGGCCGGCGACGGCGGCGCAGCTGCCGCTGGCGACGTAGGCCAGGGTGATCCGGCGGGCGGTGGGAATACCGGCGAGGCGCGCCGCCTCCTTGTTGCCGCCGACGGCGTAGATCTGACGCCCGATGTAGGTGCGTTCGAGGAAGAACCACGCCGCCAACGCGATCACGGCGAAGATCACGACGGCAATCGGGACACCGGCGACGCTCGACCCGACCAGCGCCAGAAACGGCGGCGAGCTGATCGTGATCGGGTTGGGCGCGAGCGCCTCGTCGGCACCGGCCGCGAAGATGAACGTCACCAGTGTGATCACGAATGGCGCGACGCCGAGCCGCGTGATCCAGAACGCATGCCACAGGCCCCACGCAGCGCCGGCGAGGATCGTCAGCGCGAAGGCGAAGCCGACGGGTATGTGCTCGGAGACGTTCAGCCACGCCGAGCCGACGACGAAGAAGGCGGTAAGCGAGCCGACAGAGAGGTCGATCCCGCCGGTCATGATCACGATGCTCTCGCCGACGGCGAGGATGCCGAATCCGGCGAGGTCGACCCCGAGCGGATTCTGTAGGTCTGAGACGCTCAGGAAAAGCGGATTGATCGAGGTGAACACGATCACCGCCACGATGAGCGCGGCGATGATGCCGATCTCTGGCGAGTCGGCAAGGCGGCGCAGCAGGGGCGGCACACCGGCGTCGACCGTGGCGATCGGGTCGCCCTCGGTGCGCGTCGCGAGGTCCTCGCTCGGATCGGCCGCCATCACGCCGCCACGAGATCGATCGCGGCCGCCGCGATGATCCGCTCCTTGGAGAACTCGGAGCGGTCGAGCTCGGCCGTGATGCGTCCGCGTCGCAGCACGACGATGCGGTGGCAGATGCCCATGAGCTCCTCGAGTTCCGACGATGCGACCAGGATCGCCATCCCTTCCTTTCGTGCCTCGTCGATCAGCTTGTAGATCTCCGCCTTCGCGCCGACGTCGACCCCCCGCGTCGGCTCGTCCAGCAGCAGCAGCCGCGGCTTCGCCGCCATCCAGCGGCCGAAGATCATGCGCTGCTGGTTGCCGCCCGAGAGCGAGCGCGCGGGTTGCTCGGCGCTTCGGCAGCGCACGCGCGCAAGATTTACGATCGCGGCCGCCTCGCCCCGCTCGCGGCGCGGCATGAGCAGGAGGTGACGCCAGGAGATTCGGCGCAGGATCGCGAGCGTGACGTTCCAGCGGATCGGCGCGTCGACGAGCAGTGCCTGGGTCTTGCGATCCTCGGGGACGAGCCCCACCCCGGCGGCCACGGCGTCGGTCGGCTGGCGCGGGTGATAGCTCACGCCAGCAAGGCGCATCTTGCCGCCGCTGCTCGCGAGCGCGCCCATCACGACGTGCAGAAGACGGCTTCGCCCCGACCCCATGAGCCCGGCGACGCCGAGGACCTCGCCTGGACGCACGGCGAGATCGAGCGGTCCGAGCCCCGGCGCCGCGAGGGCGATCGCCTCAAACGCCAACTGCGAGTCGCCCTCGGGCTCCGTGAGCTCGCCCTCGGGCAGAAGGTCCTTGCCAACCATGTCACGGATGATCCGCTGCTCGGTCGCCTCGGCCGGCGTCAGGTCAGAGATGAGGCGGCCGTTTCGCAGCACCAGCACGCGGTCGGCGACGGCGCGCACCTCCGCCAGCCGGTGACCGACGAAGATCACGATCCCGCCGCCTGCGGCATGACGGCGCGCAAAGCCGAGCAACCGCTCGGACTCCGCGGGGCCTAGTGCCGAGGTCGGCTCGTCGAGAATCAGCACCAGTGGCCGGCGGCCAAGCGCCTTGGCGATCTCGATCAGCTGGCGCTGAGCGACCGACAGCGAATCGACGCGACGGCGGGGGTTGACGCGCAGGCCGACCGCGTCGAGCAGCTCGGCGGCCGCCGCATAGGTCGCGCGGCGGTCAACGAGAAAGCGACGATCGCTGGGCCTGCGCCCGAGCAGGAGATTCTCGGCGACGCTGAGCTGTCCGACCAGCGGGAACTCCTGCGAGACCATCGCTACGCCGAGCTCCTGCGCCCGCAGCGTTCCGCCTGAGTCGAGCATCTGGCCGGCGATCGAGACCGTGCCGGCGTCCGGCGTCACCGAGCCGGCGACGACCCCCATCATCGTCGACTTGCCAGCCCCGTTCTCGCCGACGAGCCCGACGACTTCGCCTCGCCGCAGGACCACTTGGTCCACGTCGAGTACGACGGCCGGCCCGTACAGCTTGCGGACACCGGTGAGGACGAGGTCCCCACCGGTGTCCACAGAGCTGGAATCCGACGCGGTGCTAACTGGCGCCAATTGCCTTGTTGTAGGCGATATCGGCCGGCAGGTTCGCCTTCGTCAGCGTGCCGACCCCGGTGCTGATCACACCGTCGGTGAGGAACGGCTTCATGATCGCTGCCACCTTGGCAGACCCAAGCACCTTCATCGCGGCGGTCACGTACGCGCCGAGATAGCCCTGCATGAACGGCTGCTGCAGGATCGATGCCACAACCGAGCCATTCTGAAGGCCCGTGATCGTCCCCGGCTCGTTGTCATCGGCGACGACCGAGATCTTGCCGATGTCCCCCTTCGCCTTCACGGCGACAGCAGCCGCCGGTCCGTCGTAGGAGTACTCGCCGTAGATGCCCTTCAGTGTCGGGTGCGCGGCGATAACGGCCGCGGCGTTCGAGGAGGCCTTGGCGGCGACGCCGGCGTCGTTCTCCGTCGCGACAACCTTGATCTTCGATCCCTTGATCGCCTGCATGAATCCCTGGGTGCGCTGGATCACGTTGGTCGCCGTCAGCGATCCAACGAGGATCGCGACGTCGCCGCCGTTCGGTAGCGCCTTCATCATCGCCTGCCCAGCGGCGAAGCCCGCCGTCACGTTCGGCGTACCGATGAACGTGAACGTCTTGGCATCGGCCGGCGGCACCGGCGAATCGATGGCAACCACGTCGATGCCCTTGGCTACCGCCTTGTTGATGATGCTGCCCTCGGAAGCCGGGTCGATCACCGACGTGAAGTAGCCGGTCGCGCCCGTCGAGGCAAGCGTCTCGAACTCCGAGACCTGCGTGGTGAGCTGGCCCTGCGAGGGACCCTCGAAGTGGGCGGGGATTCCCAGCTCCTTCGCGGCCCGCGCGTCGCCCTGCTTGCCGGCCACCCAGTAGGTGGCCAGGATGTTGACGACCATCCACGTGTTCACGCTGCTGAGGCTCTTGCCCTTGAGTGCAGCGACGAGCGCGTTGCGAAGGCCGATTTCCTTGGTGTTGTCGAAGCCGGGCGGGTGCACGCTTGCCGCAAGCAGCGCTGCCCCCGACGCGTGCGCCGACGCCGCACCAGCGGTGCCGGTCGTCTCGATAACTCCACCTACGGCAATGGCGCCCGCAACCGCGATGGCCACGCCGATCCGCGTGCCCCGGGCACGCTGCTGCCTGATCCGTTGCTTCATAGACCTACCTCTCCTCTGAAGTTGCCGTCTGGGCGCGACACCTGCCCCAGCTGTCGCTGAGTGCGCGCGATGCGCGACCCCCGGGTATTTCCCGGACTTACGGGCCCCCCATCGACGCAACCGTATCCAAGCATACGTTTGCAGTCTGCGTCAAATCGAACCCAAACCGCCTCCAAACGGCCGCAAACACACCTCATTGCCAGCCAGTACGGGCGCAGATCGGCCGCTTCGAGGGCCGCTCCGTGGGGCGTGGGAGGATGGATCGGTGGAGGTCGTCGAGTTCGGAGAGCTGACGGAGCACCAGCGCAGCGCGCTCGAGGGCGACGAGGTCGACCCCTTCGACGCGGCTGGAGTCACGCTTCGCTTCCGCGGCAAGGAGCGCCACGTTGCGCTCAGTGACAACGGGGTGCTGATCGCCACGGCGGGGCTGACGACGGCGACCGTAGTCGTGCGCGAGGAGTCCTTCGGGGTCGTCGGGCTGGGCGGCGTCTTCGTCCGCGCCGACCGCCGCGGCCAGGGTCTCGGGCGGCGCGTCGTCGAGGAGGCGCTCGCTCGCGCTGCGACGATCGGTCCGGTCTTCGTCGTGCTCTTCTGCCACGACGACCGAGCCGGGCTCTACGAGCGACTCGGATTCAGCGAGATCGGCTCGCCTGTCGAGGTGGAGCAGCCCGACGGCTTCGTCCCTGCGGAGCAGATGGTGATGTGGCGAGCGCTCGAGTCAGGCGCGATCTGGCCGGACGGGGCGGTCACACTTCACGGACTGCCGTTCTAAAGAGGCACGGCCGCGCCGCCGATCGCAGCACCGACGCCTACGCGACAGCGTTCGTGTGCTCGCCCGGTCGCCGAAGCACAGTCAGCGAGCCGGGCGCCGGGCCGGTCGACTCGCGAATCACAAGCTCGCCGCCGACCAGCGTCTGACGCAGGGGAGCGCTCGGATCGCGGAGGTGCTCGATCAGCATCTCCGCGGCGAGGCGGCCCGCTTCGAAGGCGGGCCACTCGATGCCGGTCAGCGCGGGCGTCAGCATCTCGGCGAACTGCGACGCGATCACCGAAACGACGGAAAACTCGCTCGGGACGTGGAGCTTTGCCTCCCGCAGCGCACCGAGCAGGCCCGTGAACTGCCACCCGGTCGTGATCGCCGCGGTGCATTCGGGCTCGGAGGCGAGCAGCCGGGTCGCCACGTCGAGTGCCTCGGGCGCCGGATGCGGACAGGTCAGATGGATGCCGTGGATCCCGAGCTCGGCGCTCGCCTCCTCGAAGGCGTCGCGGGCGATCAGCGCCGAGGTGTAGCCCGCGTCGAGCTGGTCCTGGGGGAAGTTGAACAGTGCGACGCGGCGATGCTCGAGCTCGGCGAGGTGCTCGAGGCTCTTGCGCACCGCGTCGCCGTAGTCGATGTCGACGTAGCTGATCCCGCTGGTGTCGGCGGTGCGCCCGATCAGGGAGAACGGGAGGCCGGCAGACTGAAGCGTTTGCACGCGGGCGTCATCGGCGAGCGTCTCCATCAGGATCGCGCCGTCGGCGCGGCCGCTTGAGAGCAGGCGGACGATCGTCTCCGGGTCCGTCGCCGACGTCGACAGCAGAAGCCCGTAATCGCGCGCGCTGGTGGCCTCCGTCGCACCGGCGACGAACGTTTGCTGGATCGGAACGAGATCCCAGTGCGGCGAGGGAAGGAACAGCGCGATCGTGTGCGAGGCGCCGCTCGCGAGGGCGCGGGCGGGGCCATGCGGGCGATAGTCGAGCTCATCGATCGCGGCGAGGACGCGAGCGCGCATCTCCTCGGATACGGGACGCTTCCCGCTGAGGACGTAGGACACGGTGCTCAGCGCCACCCCTGCCCGGGCCGCGATCTCGGCCATCGTCGCTGGCTTTGATTTGGTCACTTGAGAACGTGATTCTGGCACGGTTGCGCCGGCCTCACTTGACGAGCTATTGACCAGTCTGTTACGTTCATCGAAGCGCTTCGCGAAGCGCTTCGATGATCCTATCGGATCGATCTGGGGAGGGAGCGGCCGAAGCACGATGGCTCCCGGCAGCATGGAGCAGACAATTTGGACAGTGAGAAAGGGGTACTCAGCAGATGAGAAGGAGAGGAATCCAACGGTTCGCCCTGAGCTTCGCGCTCGCCGCGATCATGGCGCTCGTTTTCGCTGGAGTGGCATTCTCGGGGACAGCCAAGAAGGCCTCAGCCAGCTTCGGTGTCGGCGCGAAGGGGACGGTCGTCTTCTACCAGCGGGCGGCGACAAACGGGGCCGCCGCAGCACTCGTTCCGGAGTTCAACGCTTCGCACCCGGGTCTCAAGGTGGTGGTAGTACAGACCTCGCCCAACGACGACACCTCGACCCTGGCGACGGCGATTCGCGCCGGGCATCCCCCGGATCTTGTGGGGCTGAACGACATCGACGTTCCAGAGTTCACGAGTGAGAACGCGCTCCTGAACCTCAGCAAGTACATCAAGGCCCTGCCGAATCTCAAGTACCTCAGCCACGGACACCTCGCTCTCGGCTTTTACAAGGGCGGGGAGTACGCGGTCCCATACCTGGCTGACCTGTCGGTGCTCTGGTACAACAAGACCCTGTTCGCGAAGGCCGGCCTGAATGGGCCGCCGACCAGCTACGCCGCGATGGTGAGCGACGCCAACGCGGTCCAGAAGCTCGGCGGTGGCGTGTCCGGCATTTCGTTTGCGGGCGGCTGCCAGGGCTGCCTCGGCTTCGTCATGGAGCCTGACCTGTGGGCCGACAAGAACTACATGATCACGGGCGCCATCCCGAAGCAGAAGATCAACATCACCGGGAACAGCGACCTGACGGCGCTGCTTCAGGCCTACCAGACGATGTGGAAGAACGGCGACGCGCCGACGAATGACCAGACCGACAATGGAGCGACGTGGGGCGACGACTTCGCCAGCGGCAACATCGGGCTGTATCCGGGCCCGTACGGCAAGTACCCGGCCTTCGTGGCCTCTGGGAACATCAAGGAGTTCGGCATCGCGCCGTTGCCCGGAATGAACGGCAACGCCTCGACCTTCGACGGTGGCGACGACTTCGTCATTCCGAAGGGCGCCAAGAACGCCTCTGGGGCGTGGGAGTTCGTCAAGTGGATGCTCCAGCCGCAGATCCAGGTTCAATACCCGGGCTTTGGTTACACCCCGGTCCTCACCAACATCCTCACGCCGTCGTTCAAGAAGGACAACCCCTACGACGCCGTTGCGTTGAAGGCTCTCGCGACGGGCTACGCTCCGACGACGCTGATCTACGATCAGGCGTACAACGAGCCTAACTCGCCGTGGTTCACGATGTTCACCGACGCGGTCTACAACAACAACATCAGCGGCGGAGAAGCCGCTGCGCAGTCTGGCTTCGAGCAGCTGCTGAAATCCACGAACTCCGGAACCTGATCACCCGGAACCTGACCATCCCGGCGGCGCGACAGCCGGCGCGATGACGCAAGCGGCCCGCAACGACAACCTGGCCCCGACGACGCAAGTCTCGGCGGGGCCAGGTGGGGCCGTCGGCGCCCGCCGGTGGGGCGGACGAAGGCCGGCTCGCAGCGCGCAAAGCCGGAGATCGTCGCGAACTGGCGTCCTTCTCGTCAGCCCCGCCGTCGCGCTCGTGGGGATGTTTGTGCTGTTCCCGCTCGGCTACGCGATCTACATATCGCTGACCGACTGGCCTCTGCTCGGCCCGTATCACTTCATCGGGCTGACGAACTACAAAAACCTGCTGCAAGACCCGCAATTCCTACACTCGGTCAAATTCACGCTGGAGTACACGGCCATCGTCACGCCGCCGATCTTTTTCGTCGGCTACGGGCTCGCTGCTCTGCTGCGCGCCAACCGCGCGGGGGCAAAGCTCTTCAGGACGATCTTCTTCCTTCCATTCGTCGTCGGCCTGAGCACTGTCAGCTTCATTTTCGAGATCGAGCTGCAGCCCAACTCGGGCGGAGTCGATTTTCTTCTCTCAAAGCTCGGACTCGTCAGCGACAACCACATCTGGACCGTCAACACCGGCCCAGCGCTGCTCGCGATCTCAGTGATCGTCGTGTGGTTCGCGTCCGGGCTGACGATGCTGATTCTCACCGGTGGGATGCAGGGGATCCCGCGCGAGCTCTACGAGGCGGCCAACGTCGACGGCGCCTCGTGGTGGGAGAAGGAGCGCCGGATCACGCTGCCGCTGCTGCGGCGCCCGATCGCCCTCGCTCTGATCATCTCGGTGATCGGGTCGTTTCTCGCGTTCAATCAGTTCTACATCCTGGCGCAGAACAACGCCGGCCTGGAAACCGTCGTCGAGTGGATCTATCAGACGGCGTTCACGCAATTCCACCTTGGCTACGCCACGGCGATGGCGCTGATGCTCGTCGTCGTGATCGGCCTGATCACGATGGCGCAGTTCTTGATCCTCAGGGATACGACCGAGTTTTGACCGAGGTTGCCCTCAGCGAGGCGCCTCGGGCGCCGCGACGTCGCCGCAAACGCGACCGGGGTTTCTGGGCCTACATGTGCGTCGCGACGATGCTCGCGGTGCTCTTCCTGCTTCCGATCGTTTGGGCCGTCCTGCGCTCGCTGCAGCCCGCGTCGCTTGCCAGCCTGCAGCCGCAGGGGGCCGACTTCACGCACCTGACCTTCGCGAACTACAAGGCCGTCTCACACGGTCTTTACGACATCCTGCCCAACCTCGCGAACAGCCTCATCGTCGGCATCGGCACGGCATTGCTGACGATGATCGTCGCGACGCTCGCGGGCTACGGCCTCGCGAAGTTCCAGTTCCGCGGATCGGGCGTGGTGTTCGGCGTGATCCTGCTTGCGCTGATGATCCCCTTCCAGGCGGTGCTCACGCCGCTGTACCTCGAGCTCAGCGACCTGCACATGACCGACAACTTGGTCGGACTGATCCTCGTCTACAGCACCTTCAACCTGCCATTCGGCGTCTTCGTCATGCGCAACACCTTCCAGCAGATCCCGCGCGAGCTGGTCGAGTCCGCTCGAGTTGACGGCGCGGGCGTGATCACGACGCTCGTGCGCGTGATGAGGCCGCTGATCGTTCCTGGCCTGGCGACGACTGCGACATACGCGTTCCTGTACTCCTGGACCGAGCTACTCCAGGCCCTGACCTTTATCCAGAGCGCCGACAAGCTCACGCTCCCGGTGAAGCTCTACGACATCACCACGTCGACCTACGGCGCGATCAACAACGCGTATCTCTCGGCTGGAATCGTCATCGCGATGGTGCCGTGTATCGCCCTCTACCTCGCGCTGCAGCGCTACTACGTCCAGGGGCTGATGTCAGGAGCGGTCAAGGGATGATCCGCGCGCGCACCACTCAGCGACGCGCGAACGCCCCAGGCGTGGGAGCCGAAAGGCCAATCGGGGATCGCGGGTCCCGAGGGGTTGAGCGGTCGTGTATAACGGCACGTCGCGAAGCGCTTCGCGAAGCGCTTCGATCAAGCCGACCGTCGGAGGGCTGCGCGCGTTGACAGCGTCAGAGAGATTCTCAGGGGTCGTCGTGCCGACCGCCTCAGCGCACGTCGCGCTACGCCCGCTCGATGCCTCGGCTGTGCGGCTTGGCCCGGGCCTGCTCGGCGACCGCCAGCAGCTCAACCGCTCGGTAACGATCCCGCACGGAGCAGAGCAGCTCGAGATCGTCGGCAATCTCAACAACTTCAGGATCGCCGCCGGCATCGCCCAGGGCGAGCGGCGCGGGTACGTCTTCAGCGACTCCGACGTCTACAAGTGGCTTGAGGCGGTCGGCTGGGAGATCGGCCGCGAGCCATCGCCGCAGCTGGCGGAGCAGGCGCGCGAGACGATCGAGCTCGTCGAGCAGACCCAGGAGGCCGACGGTTACATCAACACGTGGTGCCAGATCAACGACCCCGCCTGGCGCTGGAGCGACCTCGAGATGGGGCACGAGCTCTACTGTGGCGGCCACCTGATGCAGGCAGGCGTCGCCCTCGCGCGAGCCGCCGGGGATGCATCTCTCCTCCGCATCGCCCGGCGGTTCGCTGACCTTGTCGATGACGTCTTCACCCACGGCCAGCAGGACAGCACCGACGGCCATCCCGAGGTCGAGCCGGCGCTCGTCGAGCTCTTCCGCGCGACGGGCGAGCGCCGCTACCTGGAGCTCGCGGCGACGCTGATCGACCGCCGCGGCTACCGCCGTTTCGGCGGTCGCTTCACGCCTGAGTACTACCAGGACGCCGAGCCGGTGCGCGGCTCGAGCTCGATCACCGGTCATGCGGTGCGGGCGCTCTATCTCAACGCGGGCGTGACTGACATCTTCACCGAGACCGGCGATGAGGAGCTCAAGGCCGCGATGCTCGCCCAGTGGGACGACCTGGCCGCCGGGAAGATGTATTTGACCGGCGGAATCGGATCGCGCCACACCGGCGAGGCGATCGGCGACCCCTACGAGCTCCCTCCCGACCGCGCCTATTGCGAGACCTGCGCCGCGATCGCGAGCATCATGTGGAACTGGCGCCTGCTGCTCGTCACCGGCGAGAGCCGCTTCGCGGACCTGATCGAGCGCACGCTCTACAACGGCTTCCTGTCGGGAGTCTCACTCGACGGCCGCGAGTTCTTCTACGTCAATCCGCTGCAGTCGCGCGGCGCCCACCGCCGCCACGGCTGGAACCCGGTCGCCTGCTGCCCGCCGAACGTCATGCGCACGCTCGCCTCGATCCAGCAGTACATCGCGACGCGCGACTCAAGCGGCCTACAGCTTCACCAGTACACGGCCGCTGAGATCCGCACGACGACGCCCGCGGGCGAGGCGGTCGAGCTGCGAATCGACACGCGCTACCCGTGGGACGGCCGCGTCGAGGTCGAGGTCGTCGCTGCGGGCGAGGAGGAGTGGACGCTGTCGCTGCGCATCCCGGACTGGGGCGCGACCCGCGTCGACGGCGAGCCCACCGAGGCCGGCGGCTACGCGCGGCTCAAGCGGCGCTGGCGCGCCGGCGACCGCGTCATGCTCGAGCTCGACGTCTCGCCGCGCCTGACCGCGCCCAACCCGCGCATCGACGCAGTGCGCGGCTGCATCGCCGTCGAACGCGGCCCGGTCGTCTACTGCATCGAGGAGACCGACCTCCCGGGCGGTGTCGATCTCGCCGACGTGCGCGTCGACCCAAGCGGGAAGCTCGCGGACGCCGGGCCGGTCTCCTCGCTCGAGGGTATGCCGGGGGTCGCCGTTCCCGCGAGCGTCCAGAGCCTCGACGGCTGGCAGGACGTCGACTACCGCGACCTGCGCGAGTTGCCGGCCGGACCGCAGACCGAGCGAAGCCAGCAACTGCTCGCAATCCCCTACCTTGCGTGGGCGAACCGCCAGGACGGTGCGATGCGCGTCTGGATCCCGGACGCGGAGTAGCGATGGCATCCCTTTCGCTCGAGCAAGTAAGCAAGACCTATCCCGGCGGCGTTCAGGCCGTCTCCGGCCTCGACCTCGACGTCGCCGACGGCGAGTTCGTCGTCCTCGTCGGACCGTCGGGGTGCGGCAAGACGACGGTGCTTCGGATGGTCGCGGGCCTCGAGGAAATCACCTCCGGGACGATCAGCCTCGACGGCAAGGAGGTCAACGACCTCTCCTCGCGCGATCGCGACGTCGCGATGGTGTTCCAGAACTACGCCCTCTACCCGCACCTCAGCGTCCACCAGAACATCGCCTTCTCGCTGTCGGTGCGGCGTGTACCCAAGGATGAGCGCGATCGCCGCGTGCGCGAGGCGGCCGCGCTACTCGGACTCACCGACCTGCTGAACACCAAGCCGCGCGCACTCTCAGGCGGCCAGCGCCAGCGGGTAGCGATGGGCCGCGCGCTCGTTCGCGAACCGTCGGTGTTTCTCATGGACGAGCCGCTTTCGAACCTTGACGCGCGGCTGCGCGTCCAGATGCGCACCGAGGTCCTCCGCGTCCAGCGACGCCTCGGGGTCGCCACCCTCTATGTCACGCACGACCAGACCGAGGCGATGACGATGGGCGACCGCGTCGCGGTCATGCGCGCGGGCGAGCTCCAGCAGCTCGCGGTGCCAAGGGAGCTGTACGAACGTCCCGTCAACATGTTCGTGGCGGCCTTCATGGGCTCACCGGCGATGAACCTCTACGAGACCTCGCTGACCTCGGCGAACGGCGCGCCCGCCCTCCAACTCGGCAACCAGCTCCTCGCTTTGCCGCCGGAGATCACACGCGCGCGACCCGCGCTCGTCAACCACGACGGCGGCCTCGTCGTCGGAATCCGGCCAGAGCACCTCTCGCCGAACGCTGCTGACGCCAACGGCCACGCGCTGCTGGTCGACGTCGAGCTGGTCGAGGCGCTCGGCAACGAACAGCTCGTCCACTTCGCGATTCCCGACTCGCGGTCGCCCGACGAGACCGAGGCTCGGACCGGCGACAGCGAGGAGACGGGTACCGAAAGCGCGATCTCCGGGGGCCCAACCGGTCGGGGCGTAGCTCGTGTGGGCGCCGAGGAGAACGTGACCGCCGGAACGCGGGTGCCGCTCGCCGTCGACATCCGTCGCCTGCATTTCTTCGACCGCGCGAGCGGAGCGGCCCTCTCGTGAGCGAGGCCAAGCCGCTCGCCCCGCGCGAGCTGTGGTTTGTGGCCGGGAGTCAGGAGCTCTATGGCGAGGAGGTCCTTGCCCTCGTCGATGCCCAGTCGCGCGAGGTCGCCGGCGCGCTCGATGAGGCCCCCGCCCTACCTGTGAGCGTCGTCCACCGCGGCGTCGTCAAGGGGAGCGAGGAGGTCAGGCGCGTGTGCCTCGCCGCCAACGCGGACGAGAACTGCGCCGGCGTGATCGTCTGGATGCACACCTTCTCCCCGGCAAAGATGTGGATCGCCGGCCTCGGAGCACTCCAGAAGCCGCTCCTTCACCTGCACACGCAGTTCAACGCCGGCCTCCCCTGGTCGACGATCGACATGGACTTCATGAACCTCAACCAGTCGGCGCACGGGGACCGCGAGTTCGCCCACATCGTCGCGCGCATGCGGCTGCGCCACCGCACCGTCGTCGGCCACTGGCGCGAGTCCGCCACGCTCGATCGGATCGCCACGTGGTCTCGCGCGGCGTGCGGCTGGCACGAGGCCCAGCGGCTGAAGGTCGCGCGCTTCGGCGACAACATGCGCCAGGTGGCGGTGACCGACGGCGACAAGGTCGAGGCCCAGGTTCGCTTCGGCTTCACCGTCGACGGCCACGGAGTCGGCGACCTCGCCGACGCGCTCGAGGCCGCGGCAACCGCAGACGTCGAGCGCGTCGTCGGCGAGTACGAGCACGCCTACGAGCTCGCCCCCGAGCTGCAGCGCGACGGCGCGCGCCGCGAAGCGCTCGTTTACGCGGCGCGAATCGAGGTCGCCCTGCGCAGCTTCCTCGGCGAGCGGGGCTACCACGCGTTCACCGACACCTTCGAAGACCTCCACGGCCTCCGCCAGCTACCGGGACTCGCCGTGCAGCGCCTGATGGCCGACGGCTATGGCTTCGGCGCCGAGGGCGACTGGAAGACCGCCGCGCTGGTCCGGATCCTCAAGGTGATGGCCGCGGGGCTGCCGGGCGGCACCTCGTTCATGGAGGACTACACCTACGACCTCACGCCCGGCTCGCCGAAGGTGCTCGGCTCGCACATGCTCGAGATCTGCCCGTCGATCGCCGCCGCGCGCCCCAGTTGCGAGATCCATCCGCTCTCGATCGGCGGCCGCGAGGATCCGGTGCGCCTCGTCTTCACCGCTTCGAGCGGCCCGGCGGTGCTGCTTGCGATGCTCGACCTCGGCGACCGCTTCCGCCTGGTCGCAAACGAGGTCGACGTGATCGCGCCCGAGGAGGATCTCCCGCGGCTGCCGGTTGCCCGCGCGGTCTGGACGCCGCGCCCCGACTTCGAGACCGCCACGGAGGCCTGGCTTGAGGCCGGAGGGCCCCACCACAGCGTCCTCACCGCGGCGCTCGGCGTCGAAGCACTCGTGGACCTCGCCGAGATCGCAGGCGTCGAGCTCGTCGTGATCGACAACGACACGCACAGCCGCGCCTTCCGCAACGAGCTGCGCTGGAACGCGGCTCACTACCGCCTCGCGGCCAACTAGCGCTCGTCCTAGCGGACGGTGTAGGTGACCTTCGCCGTTGCGTTCGCGTTCGTGGGAGAGAGGCTCACCTTGACGGTAAAGGTGTGCTTGCCGGGCTTCATGTTGATCGCCTTGCCGTCGGCGACGCTCGCCCCGCTGCAGGCGAACCCCTGGTAGTGGCCGCACTCCCACTGCGCCTTGATCCGCTGGCCGGCCCGGTAGACCGCGCCGTTCTTAGGGCGGTCGATCTCGACAAGCGGGGTGATCGTGACGGCCGGGCCTGACGCCGGCCCCTGGTCGATGAACGCGCCGAGGACCGCTTTCGCGAAGAAGCTCGAACCGCCGCCACCGCCCATTCCCCCGCCCGGGTCGTTGCAGCCGCTGCAGGTCTCGCCGGTCGAACCGCCGCCGCCGCCGGTGTAGCCGCCGCCACCGCCCCCACCCGATCCCGGCAGATAGCCGTTCGGCCCCTCGGGCGGGAACGCGCCGGCGACCGCCGCGCCGGCTCCGCCGTTCGCGCCCGAGCCGGCGGCGCCGGCGATCGAGCCGGTGAAGCGCTCAGTCACGGTCGAGCCGCTGACGGTGTCGCATTCCGTCATCGAGCCCCCCGCGCCTGGCGAAGCCGCGCCGCCGGCGGATGCCGTGATGTCCTTGATCGGACCGCCGTAGGTGTAATCGGCGGGCTCGCCCGGAATCAGCAGGCCGCCGGCGAGTTGGACCGGGGCCGGCCCGTTGGCGGGCGTCCCGCCCGGGAGCGCCTGGCGGTTCAGCCCGAAGCCGTGCTGGGGCAGCTGGGTGCAGAACCAGCCGGGCGAGAAGCCGTCGCCGCCCTGTCCGCCACCGCCGCCGGCGACGATCATCCGCGAGGCCAGCGTGGCGCCGCCCTTAGCGCAGCGCTTGGCGGCTTCCGAGCACGTCCGCACGTCGCTCGCTCCACCTCCGGAGCCCGCGAAGGAGCCGCCGCAGCGGCCGTCCGGATCGGCCTGCGGGCAGGCCGCGAACGCGCCGGCCGCACCGCCCCCGCCGAACGTCGCGCCACCCTCGTAGGCGCCGTCGGCGCCGACCTCCACATACAGCTTCTCACCGGCGTGCACGCGCAGATAGCCGCCCTCGGCCATGCCGACGGCGCCGCCGCCGCCGTTGCCCCCCGCTAGGTCGGTCTCGATCAGCGCAATGCCGGCCGGCACGACGTAGACCTGCTCGGCGCCGGTCGGCGCGAACGCCTGAGCAGCGGGCAAGGCTTTCGGCGCCGGCGCGGCCAGCGCGGATCCGAGGCCGGCGCCGCCGCCCGCACCGAGCGACACGCCCAGCGCAACGAGCAACATGCGGCGCCGATGCCAAACCGACCTCGCAAGCATTTCAACGCGTGAGAGTAGCGCGGCGCGCCACGGCGCTCGCGCCTAGACTGCGCGACGGTGCTCGGCCGCGTTCGCCTCGCCTCGTTCGTCGTCTTCTGCGCCGCCGCGCTGACGGCAGTCTCGGCGGCGGACGCCGCTCCCAGCGCCGCCTGCACGCCCCGTCACACGAGCACCGGCGGGCACGCGGCGATCGCCTACTGCGGGCCCGCGACGGCGACGATCGCGATCGGCGGACACACGTACCTGTTCCGCCACGGCACGTGCATCCGCAGCGCCACGGTCGACGCGCTGCAGATCAGCCTCGGGACGCTCGTGCGTGGCGCCCGCGGCAACGGCGGGCGCTCCTTCGTCAGCCTGCTGATCGCCCAGAGCCCGTCCGAGAGCGAGGCCTTCGAGGGCGACTGGGGCGGTCACCAGCTGTTCGGCGACTCGGTCATCGCGCAGAACTCGAGCCTGCTCTCGCACGGCAGCTTCGTCAGCGTGCTCGGCTCCTCGTTCTCGGGCTCGTGGAACTGCCACGGGCCGATCCTCAGCGGTCCCTAGCCCCGCCGCTCATCGACGGCGATGCGCCGCTCCGAGGAGTCGATCCTGTGGTCGTTGATGCTCGCGTCACGGCGGCGCATCAGACCGCTCTCCTCGTCGAACTCCCAATGCTCGTTGCCGTGGCTTCGCCACCACTGACCGCTTGGGTCGTGTGACTCGTACTCGAAGCGCACCGAGATGTGGTTGCCGGCGAACGCCCACAGCTCCTTGCGCAGGCGGTACTCGAGCTCACGCTCCCACTTGCGCCGCAGGAACTCGCGAATCGCGTCACGGCCGCTGAAGAACTCGTCGCGGTTACGCCACTGCGAGTCCTCGGTATAGGCGAGCGCGACGCGCTCGGGATCGCAGCTGTTCCAAGCGTCCTGGGCGAGTTTCACCTTGGCGAGCGCGCTCTCCTCGGTGAACGGCGGCAGGATGATCGGCGGCGAGGCGGCCATATCGTCCGGCGAATCTAGCGCTTCGGCATCGCCGCGTTGTCCCCCTCGGCGCGGGCGCCTCGGCCCAGCCGCTCTAGACTGCGCCGCATGAGCGACGGCCGCCCCCCGGGACTGCTCGAGGCGGCCGCCCTGCTTCGCTCGCGCCAAATCTCCGCGGTCGAGCTGCTCGCCCAGACCAACGCCGCGATCGAGGCCAAAAACGGCGGCCCGCCCTCGTTCGACGGCTCGCCGCAGGCCGTCAACGCCTGGGTCGCCCTCTACCCCGAGCTCGCCGAGCGCCAGGCGCGCGCGGCCGATGAGCGGTTCGCCCGCGACGGCGAGGCGGTGCCGCTTGTCTGCGGGATCCCGCTCGGCCTCAAGGACCTCTACGCGGTCAAGGGACTGCCGCTGACGGCCTCCAGCCGCGTGCTCGACGGCAACACAGCGGACGCCGACTGCGAGGTCTGGCAGCGCCTTGACCGCCAGGGCATGGTCCTCGTCGGCCACACCCACACGCATGAGTTCGCCGCCGGCGGGACGACCGACCAGGTCGGCAACCCGCACGATCTGACCCGCAGCCCCGGCGGTTCCTCGGGCGGATCCGGCGCAGCGCTTGCCGCCGGAATGGTGCCTGCGGCGCTCGGTACCGACACCGCTGGCTCGCTGCGGATACCCGCGGCGCTGTGCGGGATCTCGACGATCAAGGCGACCCACGGGCGTGTCCCGATCGACGGGGTCATCCCGCTCGCGGCATCGCTTGACCACGCCGGGCCGATGGCGCGCTCGGTCGCCGATTGCGCGGCGCTGCTCGAGGCGATGGCGCTCGGCGGCGGGCAGCGGACGCCGCTGATGCCGCCGCCGCAGCCGGTCGCTGCGCTCCCGACGCGCCCCCGCGCTGCGCCGAGGCCACTCGCCGGGGTGCGCGTCGCGCTGACCGACCGCCCCGCTCGCGCACAAATCGAGCCCGACGTCGCCGACGGTTACGAACTCGCCCGCGCCGCGCTCGAGCGGCTCGGCGCGGAAACGGTCGAGCTCGCCGCCCCCGCTGTGGGCGCATGGGCCGAGTTCACCGTGATCCTCCTCAGCGAGGCGGCCGCCTACCACGCCCGCCACGCCGAGCGCGCGCACCTCTACCGGACCTCGATTCGCGAGTTCATCGAGGCTGGCGCGTCCTTCAGCGACTCGACCGTCTACATCGAGGCCCAGCGGACGCGCGCCGCGACGAGCGCCGCCTGGGAGGACTGGTTCGCCGAGAACGCGATCGACGCCGTCCTCGAGCCGACCGTGCCGCTGACGGCACAAACCCGCGGCGAGGGCTACGACAGCGGGCGCCTCGGCGGCGAGGTCGACCCGCTGATCGCCCTGACGGCGACGTGGAACATGACGGGCTTCCCGGTCGTCGCGCTGCCAGCCGGCGCCGGCGCGCGCAGCGGCCTGCCCGTCGGCGTCTCGCTGATCGCGCCGCGCGGGCGCGAGGCCGGGCTCGTCCAGGTGGCGATCGACCTGCAGGAGCACGAGCTCGGCGCCTGATGCGCGCGCTCCGCTTCGCCGCGTTCGGCGACCGCGACGTGCTTGAGGTCGCCGAGGTCGACGCGCCGGCCCCCGGACCGCGCGAGGTCGCTGTGCGCGTCCGCGCCGCCGGCGTCAACCGCCTCGACCTGCAGATTCGCGAGGGCTCGGCCGGCTTCCCGATTCCGCTCCCCTTCATCGGTGGCATGGAGGCCGTCGGCGAGGTCGCCGCACTGGGATCTGAGGTTGAGGGCTGGGGGGTTGGCGAACGCGTGATGCGCGACGTCACCGACTCCTGCGGACGCTGCCGCCACTGCCGCTCGGGGTGCGAATGGCGCTGCGAAAGCCACGCGCTGACACTGAACAGCGTGTCCGGCGGCTTCGGCGAGGTCCTCGTCTGCGACGCCCGCCGACTGATCCGCCTGCCGGCGGAGATCGACGACGCCACCGCGGCTGCGATCCAGATGTCCTACGGCACCGCCTGGCAGATGCTCTTCGCCCGCGCCGGGCTGCAGGCGGGCGAGCGGGTGCTGATCAGCTCGGTCGGCAGCGCGCTCGGCAGCGCCGCCCTCGACATCGCCAAGCTCGCCGGTGCGTTTGTGATCGGAACGGCGTCGAGTGAGGAGAAGCTCGCGCGCGCACGCGCGCGGGGACTCGATGTCGGGATCGAACACAGCGCCGTCGACGTGGCGACCGCCGTTCGCGACGCGACCGGCGGCGAGGGAGTCGATGTCGCCTTCGAGCACGTCGGCGGAGACGCATTCGCGGCGGCGCTTGCCTCGCTCGCCATGGATGGCCGCCTCGTCACCTGCGGCTGGCACGGCGGCGGCACGGTCGAGCTCGACCTGATGTCGCTGATCCGCGAGCGCCGCCAGATCGTCGGCTCGGTCAACCGCACGCGCGACGATCTCCACCGTTGCATCGAGCTGGTCGCGGCCGGCCGCCTTTCGCCCGCCATTGCGGCGAGCTTCCCGCTCGAGCAGGCGCGCGACGCCGTCGGCCTGATCGAGAGCAGGGCCGCGTTTGGAAAGGTGGTGCTCGAGCTGTGAGCGCCTCCTACGTCCGACTCTTCGCCGACGCCGATGGTGAGACGCATTTCGAGGACGTCGAGCTCGCGACCGAGGAGCGAAGCACCGCCGCGGGCGGGCGCACCGCCGTCGCGGCGGCAATCCCCGTCGAGGGCCTGATCTTTCGCCGCGTCCTCGACGACGGCGACGCGGATTCGCCGCACAACGCCCCGTATCCGGTCTTCATCATCACGCTCGCCGGCGAGGCCGAGGTCACGACGTCCGACGGCGAACGCCGCGTCTTCGGACCCGGCAGCATCGTCCTCGTCGAGGACGCGAGCGGCCGCGGCCACGTCACGCGCCCGATCGGCGACGTTGCGCGCGTGACGCTGTTCGCCCCGCTACCAGCTCCCTGACGTCCGTCAGGATGGGGTGATGCCCGCAGTCGCCGAGGTGGCGCCGAGACCGTCGCTGCTGCGAAACCGCAGCCACCGCCTGCCCACCTTCGGCGTGGTCCTCGTGATCACGGTCGCCGCGGTCGAGGCGATGTCGGTCGCCACCGTGATGCCGACCGCGGTCCGCGCGCTGCACGGGCTCCACTACTACGGCTGGGCGTTCACGGCCTTCTTCCTCGGCGACATCGTCGGAATGGTCGACGCCGGTCGCCGCTGCGACCGCCTCGGGCCGAGCGCGTCGCTCGTCGGCGGGCTGGCGCTATTTGCAAGCGGCCTGATCACGGCCTCCGCGGCCCCGGACATGGCGGTCTTCATCACCGGACGCGCGCTTCAGGGCCTCGGCGCCGGCGCGCTGATCGTCGCCGTCTACGTCGTCGTCGCTCGCGCCTTCCCAGCCGAGCTTCGCCCGCGGGCGTTTGCGGCGCTTTCGGCGGCCTGGGTGCTGCCGGCGCTGATCGGCCCCGTCGTCGCCGGTGCGGTGGCCGACGCGTTCGGCTGGCGCTGGGTTTTCATCGGGATCGCGCCGCTTGCGGCGATCGGGGCGCTCGCGCTCGTGCCGGTCGTGCGGCGGCTGCCCTCGGCATCGGCCTCGCAGGGCGCCGCGCCGCGCCTCGGAGCGCTCGGGTCGATCCTGCTCGCGGGCGGCCTCGCAGCGATCCAGGCCGGCGGCACGGAGCTCGGCGTCCTCGGCGCGGTCGCGGCCGTGGCCGGCTTCGCCGTGATCATCCCGCCGCTGCGCCGCCTGCTCCCGGCGGGAGCGCTTCGCCTCGCGCGGGGCCTGCCCACGGTGATCGTCCTTCGCGGCGTGCTGACGGCAGCGTTCTTCGGCGCCGAGGCCTACCTCCCGCTGACCCTGACGCGCCTCTACCACGGGTCGCCGACCGTCGTCGGCATCCCGCTCACACTCGGCGCGCTCGGCTGGTCCTCGGCGTCCTGGTGGCAGGGCCGCCACCCCGCCGGCGAGAACCGCACCGCCTTCCTGATTCGCGGCTTCTGCCTCGTCGCCGTCGGGGTCGCGGCGCTCTGCACGCTGGCCGTGACGCACCTGTCGCTGTGGGTGGCGGCGCCGATCTGGGCGGTCTCGGGCGCCGGGATGGGGCTCGCGATGCCGAGCTTGTCGGTTCTCATGCTGACCCTGTCCCCGACCGACGAGCAGGGCGTGAACACGGCGGCCCTTCAGGTCACCGATGTGCTCGGCAGCGTGATCGCAATCACCGCGGGCGCATGCCTCATCGACGCCCTCCCCCAGGCGCACTTCTCGACAGCGATGATCGCGCTCGACCTGGCGCTGGCCGGCGTCGCGCTGCTCGGCGCGCTCGCAAGTCGCCGCGCCAGCGGGCAAATATCATCCGCGGCGTGAGGCTCGAGGCATGCTGATCAGCCGGCGACGCGACGGCCTCCAGCTCATCTCCCAGCAGGACCACGCGCGGCTCGCGGGCGACCTCGCGGAGCTCTGGGGCGCCGGGCGCTTCCCACTCGGGCCCACGCGCGACTCGCTGGTCATCGCGGCCGCGCGTCACGACGACGGCTGGCAGACGCTCGACGACGCGCCGCACGTCAACGAGACCGAGGGAAGGCCCGCGCATTTCCTCGAAGTCCCACTCGAGACCACGGTCGGCCCCTACGGCGAGGGCGTCGACGCGATCTACGCCGACGACCGCTACGCGGGCATGCTGGCCTCGATGCACTGGGCCGGGCTCTACTCGGCGCGCTTCGGCCTCCAGGAGGGCGCGCCGCTTGACCACCCGCTCGCCCGCCACGCCGTCGTCGTACAGGATCACCGCGCGGCCGAGACCGCGCACGAGATCTGGCAGGAACGCGGCGGCCTGCGCAGCGAGTTCGAGCTGCAGCGCTGGCGCGACTACGAGCTCCTTCAGGCGCTCGATCTGATCTCGCTGACGCTCTGCCTGATCGACACGCGCGAGCGCAGCAACGGCGAGAGCCTGCCGGCGGCGACGAACCTGCGCTCGATCGACCAGCCGCCCGGCGGACGCTCGGTCGCGCTCGTGCCGTCGCGCGGGGGCGAGTACTCCGATCTCGAGATCCGCGTCCGCGAGCCTGGCGTCGTCGAGATCGAGCCGTTCCCGTTCTCACACACAGCGGCCGAGGTCGAGTTCCGCGCGCGGCACCTTCCCGACCGGCGCCTTGAGGACCCGGCCGGCGCCTACGGCGACGCCGAGCCGCTGATGATCAAGCTGACGCTGGTGGGTGGCTGATGGAGCAGGAGCTCTACGCCTACTCCGCGATCGGCGAGCGTCCGCCGCTGCGCTGGCCCGGGGGTGCGCGCGTCGCCTTCTACGTCGGGCTCAACGTCGAGCACTACCTGATCGATCGCCCGTCGACCAGCACCTCGATGGCGACGATCGCCCTGACGCCGGACCCGATGAACTACGGCTGGCGCGACTACGGCGTCCGCGTCGGGATCTGGCGCATGATCGAGTTGCTCGACCGCCTCGAGATCCCGGCGAGCGTGCTGCTGAACTCCGACGTCTGCCCCTTCTATCCGCAGATCGCCGCGGCGATCGCGGAGCGCGACTGGGCCGTCGTCGCGCACGGCCAGAACAACTCGACACTGCAGGCGGCGATGGACGAGGGCGACGAGCAGGCCTACCTCGAGGACATGGTCGCCGCGGTGCAGGACGCGACCGGCCGGCGGCCGCTCGGCTGGCTCGGGCCGGCGCTGACCGAGACCTTCAACACGCCGCGGCTGCTTGCGGCGCTCGGCGTGCGCTACCTGCTCGACTGGTGTAACGACGACCAGCCCTACCCGCTGCGCGTGCCCGGAATGATCTCGCTGCCCTACTCGGTCGAGCTCAACGACATCTCGCTGTTCGTGACCGCCGCGACGACCGGCGAGCAGTACGTGCGGCTCGTCCTCGACCACCTCGACCAGCTGATCTCAGAGAGCGAGACGGCCGGCCGCGTCATGGCGCTGCCGGTGCACCCGTTCGTGATCTCCCAGCCCGCGCGCCACCGCCACCTCGCGGCGGTGCTCGAGGAGATCCGCTCGCGAAGCGACGTCTGGGTCACCACCAGCGACGCGATCTGCGAGCACTACCTGGCGAGCGAGCATCATCGCGCGCTCGCCGAGCGCGCATGAGCGACGCCGCCGAGCTCGCCGCGGCCGCCTACGACGAGCTCGCCGTGATGATGCGCGAGCGCGGCTTCGCGCGGCGGGTCGGCTTCGGCGAGCGGCCGGCGGTCGTCGTGGTCGACCTGATCAAGGCCTTCACCGATCCGCGCTTTCAGACGGCGGTCGACGATCAGGTGATGATGTCGGCGACCCGCGCGCT
This sequence comes from Solirubrobacteraceae bacterium, assembly GCA_035308005.1. Classification (GTDB taxonomy): domain Bacteria; phylum Actinomycetota; class Thermoleophilia; order Solirubrobacterales; family Solirubrobacteraceae; genus Palsa-513. The sequence continues at coordinate 23,243 of DATGHN010000078.1, read as the reverse complement.
GCTCGACGGCGCCCGCGCGAGCGGCGCGGCGACAGTCCTCGTCGGCTCGAGCTATGAGCCGCGACGGCGCGACGCCGGCGTCTGGGAGCTCAAGCTGTCCCACGACGGGATGGACGAGGGCACCGAGGGCGCCGAGTTCGACGAGCGCCTCGGCCGAAGCGACGCCGACATGGTGGTCTGGAAGAAGTACCCGTCGTGCTTCTTCGCGACCGACCTCGCAAGCCGCCTCGTCGCGCTGCGCGTCGACACCGTCCTCCTCGCCGGCGCGAGCACGAGCGGGTGCATCCGAGCGAGCGCCGTCGACGCGTGCTCGTCGGGCTTTCGTACGATCGTCGTGCGCGAGGCGGTCGCCGACCGCTCGCCCCTCCCCCACATCGCCAACCTCTTCGACATCGAGATGAAGTACGGCGACGTCGTCGCGCTCGACGAGGCGCTCGCCTACCTGGCGAAGGCGTAGAACTCGGCGGCGTTCGCGTCGAGCACCGCTTCGCGGGCCTCGTCGCTCAAAAGCTCATACGTAGCCGCGGCGCTCGGCCCGTGCTGGTGGGGGAAGTCGCTTGCGTGCATCAACAGCTCCGTCCCGACCATCTCGAGCAGCTCGCGTGTCGAGCCCTCGTTACCCGGCGGGAGATGCGCCGGCGCCGTCGTCGCGCGGAAGTGGCGGCGCACGTAGCTCGACGGTCGCTCCTTGACCCACGGAACCTCGCGCCAGACGCCCTTCCAGTCCTTGTCGAAGCGCCACAAAAGCGACGGAAGCCAGGCGAAACCGCATTCCAGGAGCGCGACGCGAAGGCGCGGGATCGTCTCGAACACGCCCTCGCTGACGAGGCTCAGCACGTGCGTCTGGGCGATCACCTGATTTGCCAGGTAGTCCTCGACGTAGGAGAGCGTGTAGCCGGTCGTCGTCGGCGAGTGTCCAGCGCGGCCCCAGGCGTGCAGCCCGATCGCCATGCCGCGCTCCGCGGCGGAGGCGTAGAGGCGGTGAAAGCGCCGGTTGCCAAACGGCGTGTCGGCGCGTATCGGCATCAGGACCTGCACGAAGCGGGGATCGCCGCCGAGACGCTCGACCTCGCTGAGCGCATCGTCGGTGTCGACGGTCGAGACGACGAGGCTTGCGCGCAGCCGCTCGTCACGGTCGAGGAACTCGGCGATCAGCCAGTCGTTGAGCGCGCTCGCTAGCGCCGCCTGGTAGTGGGGGTTGCGATGCGCCTCGCAGAGCGTCAGGCAGTTGAGAATCACAAGCCGCGGCGCGAACGGCTCCAGCACCTGCTCGCGCAGCGCGTCATAGCTGTCCGGGGCGGGATCGCCGGTGGTCGGGGCGTTTGGCGGGTAGGCGCTCGCCATCCCAAGCAACCTGATCCCCGCGGTTGTCGTGTACTCCCGCCAGTAATCGGACAGATACGGCCCCAGCGCCTCGAGCGTCGCCGGGGCGCAGTGAACGTCGCAGTCGATCACTCCGGCGGTGCGAGCGGGAGGCCGTAGAGCTCGGCGGCGTTGCCGGCGAGGATCTTCTGACGTAGCTCCGGCCCGAGCGACCGTGGCAGGGCCTGCGCCGGGGAGTCGAAGTCCCAGTGCGGGTAATCGGTCGCGAACAGCAGCCGGTCCTCGAGTCCCGCGTGGGCGATCATCTGCGCGAACTCCTCCGGGGTGTCCGGCTCCTCGATCGGCTGCGTCGTGAACCAGACGTGCTCGCGGACGATTTCCGACGGCCGGCGATCGATCGGCGGCGAGTCGTCCCGCAGCTGCTCCCAGGCGCTGTCGAGCGACCACGTCAGCGGCACCGCCCAGGCGACGCCGGCCTCGGTCAGGACGAGTCGCATGTCGGGGAACTGCCTGAAGGTGCCCTCGCAGATGAAGTTGGTGAGCTGCGACTGCATCCGCATCGAGTTGGCGACGTGCTCCTCGAGGTAGTACGACGGCCAGCCGGTGTCGAGGTGCGGCCAGTAGCCCGCGGTGTGGACCGCGACCGGCAGGCCGTGTCCGGTCGCCGCCTCGTAGATCGGCCAGTACTTGCGCGAGCCCAGCGGGTCCTCGGCGCTGTCGGGGAAGATCAGCTGGACCCAGCGCGGGTCGCCGGCGCAGCGCTCGATCTCCTTGACCGCCAGATCGGGGTACTCGTAGGGGACGACCATCGCGCCGAGCAGCCGCGGCTCCTCGTCCATCCACTCGACCATCCAGTCGTTGAGCGCGCGCGCCATCTCGGCGGCCAGCTCCGGCACCTCGTGGCAGTTGAGCAGGCCGAGCGAGTTGAGGATCCCGTAGTCGATGTCGAACTCATCGAGCAGCTGGGTCTGCAGCAGGCCGAGGTCCGAGCCCGGAAAGCCGCCGGGCCCCTCGGGCCACGAATCCAGGCGGAAGCCGGCGTTGGCCGTCCGCGGATAGAACTCGGTGATCATCGGCGTGCGGCGGCCGAAACGCTCGAGATGGCGCCGCCAGCGCTCCGATACGCGCTTCTGCAGCTCGGGCATCGTCAGCGTGGGATGGATGTCGCAGTCGACGAGCGACACCTGGCGCGGAGTCTCTGCCCCGGTCTGCGAAGTGGCCTGCGTCACTGACATCGCTTGGAACCTCCTGCGGTCAGGCTTCCAACACCACGTACTGCTCGGACACTGTTACAGAGTATGTCTCGACAACGTACGGGCCTTCGACGAGCTCACTGCCTGTTTCGACAGACACACCATAGCTTTTCACTCGGGGATCTCCGGGTGAATACGACTGCCCAGTAGACACGTCGTACTGCCAGCCGTGCCACGGGCAGACGAGCAGCGGGGGCCCGCCGGCGAGCTCGAACTCGCCCGGCTGGTTGGACACGATCCGCGAAAAGACGCGGCCGATGCACAGCGGCGCGCCCTGGTGGGGGCAGCGGTTGCGCACGGCGTAGAAGCTGTCGCCGACGCGGAACACGCCGATCTCGCGCCCGCCGACGCGGACCAGCTTGCGGGTGTCGGGCGGGAACTCCTCGAGCGGCGCGACGACGACCTTCATCGTGGCGAGAGCGTACCCGGCTCCCCGCCGGCCGATTCGACGGCCTCCGTGACGCTCGCATACACCGGCAGCGAGGCGTCCACGCCCATTACGGCAAGCAGGCGCCGCAAGGGCGAGCCCTCGGGGACGACCAGGCGCAGCGCCTGACGGCGATTGCGAAGGCGCTCGGCGAGCTTCAGCAGCATGTCGATTCCGGCGCTGTCGAGGTAGCGCGTCGCCGTCAGATCGAGCACCAGACACGGCGCGTCGTGCGTCACCGCCCCGGCGAGCTGCTCGCCGACCAGCGCCGCATTCGCGACGTCGACATCGACGGGAATCGCCGCGACCGGCACGCCGTTCAGAGATGTGACCGCCGGGATCGTCACTTTCGAAGCGCCCGCAGCGTCACCGTCGTTCCCTGCTCGCCGCGCTCGACGATCACCTCGTCCATCAGCGCGTTCATCAGCTGCAGGCCGCGACCGCGATCGGTCTGGCGCTCGGGACGCCAGCGGCCGCGATCGGAGACGACGACCTCGACGGCCTGCGCGGTGACGTGCCCGTCGAGCGCGAATGTGGCGTCACGCGGGCCGTAGGCGTGCTCGATCGCGTTCGCCGCAGCCTCCGAGCAGGCGAGGGTGATGTCGAAGCGCTGTGCGTCGTCCACGCCGAACTGCGTGAGCCAGCGGGCGACGATCCGCCGAAGCGACGCGAGATGCGTCGGGTCGGCATCGGTGTCCAGGTGCAGCGTGTCGCCGAGCGCGTAGGACTCAACGGCCAGGATCGCCACGTCGTCCTCCGCGGCCGAGTCGTTCGCCGCGAGGTCGCGGAAGGCGCGGTCGGCGAGGGAGAGGTTGGCGTCGCGGATGAGGCTCGCCTCGAGCAGCCGCGCGAACCCGTCGTCGAGCGTCTCGCCGCGTCGTTCGATCAGCCCGTCCGTGTAGAGCAGAAGCGCGCTGCCAAGCGGAAAGGCGACAGACTCCGCCGCATAGCCCGAGGAGATCTTGCTGCCGAGCGGAGGGCCGCTCGCCGCGGCGACGAGCTCGCGCGTGCCGTCTGGGCGCACCAGGAGCGCCGGCGGGTGGCCGGCGCTGACGACATCGAGTGCGTCGGTTTCGAGGTCGAGCGCGAACATCGCGACGCTGAGGCTGCGGCGCCTTCCCGCGCCGATGATCAGCGCGTTCAGGAGCGCCAGCACGTCCTCGAGCGAATGACGCTCGAGCGCGTAGGCGCGAAGCGCGGTGCGAGCCTCGGCCATCACGGCGGCGGCGCCGATGCCCCTCCCGGCGATATCGCCGATGACCAGGGCGATGCGGCCGTCGGGCAGGCTGAAGACGTCGTACCAGTCGCCGCCGACGCCGGCCCCTGGCGCGGGGAGATATTTCGCGCTGATCTCAAGGCCCGGAATGACCGGCAGGGTGTCCGGCAGCAGGTAGCGCTGCAGGACCTCGGTCATCGCACGCTGCTCGGAGAGCTGGGCGTCATCGATCGCCCGCGCGGCGCGGTCGGCGGCCGCCTGCAGCAGGCGCCGGTCGGACTCGTCGAAGCTGCGCCGCTGCAGCGTCCCCACGTGCAACACGCCGATCACGCGGTCGCCGACCATCAGCGGCACGCCGAGCAAGGAGCGAATGCCCTTCTGGCGCAGGATCGGATTGTGGATATCGGCGTGGTCGACGTCCTCGATCGCGATCGGTCGAGCCTCGGCCGCAACACGCCCCGCGAATCCCCGCCCGAGCGGAACCTGCACGCCCTGGCGGACCTCCTCCTCGATGCCGCGCGCCGCGCGCGCGAGGAGCACCCCTCGCTCGCGGTCGACGAGCAGGATCGCGGCCGTGTCGGCCTGGACTAGCGTGCGGATGCGCTCGAGCAGCTCGACGAGCAGGTCCTCGAGGCTGAGATAGGCGAGCGCAGAGTCCGTGATCTCGCCAAGCGACGCGTCCGCGGGTTGCTTGTCCAGCTCGCGGAGTTCGTAGTCGGTCATCGTGCGCTCCCCCGCGGACCCTCGTCTGCGTCGGTCGCCATAGGCTACAGCCGCCTGCATTCGGCCCCAGAGCCCCTGCGCTGCCGTTTATCCAGGCGTGAGACGCTTTCGGCCGCGGCTGAGGAGGGCAGCTTCAGGCATGACAGAGACGCAAAGCGAACCCGCGCCACGGCGCCCGTGGAGAAGACCCGCGCTGGCGGTCGCCGCGGCCTTCGTCGCGGCCGCGCTGGTGGTCGTCGTAGCGCTGGCGATCGGACCCGCCAAGAGCCCGGCAAGCGCCCAGGAGTCGGCGCTGGACACCAACCCCAACCTCGATCCGGGGACGAAGCTCCACGGTGTGGCGCCGAACTTCACGCTCACCGACCAGTTCGGCCGCTCGCAAACGCTCCGCGCCCTGCGCGGCCACGTAGTGATCCTCGCCTTCAACGACTCGCAGTGCACGACCGTCTGCCCGCTGACGACGACCGCGATGGTCGAGGCCAAGGGCCTGCTCGGCCGCGCCGGCGACGGCGTCGACCTCATCGGCATCGACGCCAACCCCCGCGCGACGGCGGTTCACTGGGTGCGCTCCTACTCCCAGCTGCACGGGATGCTCCATCAGTGGGAGTTTCTGACCGGCTCGCTCGCCGAGCTTCACCGCGTCTGGGGCGCCTACCACATCGCAGTTCAGATCGAGGCTGGTCAGATCGACCACACCGCGGCTCTCTACGTGATCGACGCGCGCGGCCGCTACGCCGAGATCTACGTGACACAGATGGCCTATTCGAGCGTCGACCAGCAGGCGCAGATCCTCGCCTCCGAGGTGTCCTCCTTGCTGCCCGGCCATCCGCGTCCCCGCTCGGCCCTCTCCTACCAGCGCATCCCGCCGATCGGTCCCGCGAGCACGGTGAGCGTGCCGCGCGCCGGCGGCGGATCGGTCCGCCTCGGGCCGCGAGGAACGCAGCGCCTCTACCTGTTCTTCACGACCTGGGTCGGCGAGGTCACCGACCTTTCGAAGCAACTCGAGGCTCTCCGCGGATACGCCGCGATTGCCGCCCGAAGCGGGCTTGCACCGCTGACCGCAGTTGATGAGGGCAGCGTCGAGCCGTCGTCGGCCGCCCTTCCGAAGTTCCTGGCGAGCCTGCACGAACAGCTGGCGTTCCCGGTCGCGATCGACCGGACCGGCCGCATCGCCGACGGCTATCTCGTCCAGGACCAGCCGTGGTTCGTGCTCGTCTCGCGCAGCGGCCGGGCCCTCTGGTACTGGGACGTCTCGACGCAGGGCTGGCTGACGACCGCTCAGCTGGGCAGGCACGTCAGCGCCGCCCTGCATGCACCGACGAAGATCAAGATCCCTGCAGCGAGCCAGGCGCCGACGGTGCTCGCCGGCTCCCCTGCGCCGCTTGCCGCGCTCCATCGCCAGGCGGGCCGGCTCCTGCCCGCCGGCGACTCGCTCGCGGCGCGGCTGCGCGCCCTACGCGGCTATCCGATCGTCCTCAACGTGTGGGCGTCGTGGTGCCCTGGCTGCCAGGCGGAGTACCCATATTTCGCAGCCGCGTCGATTCACTACGGCAAGCAGGTCGCCTTCGTCGGCGTCGACGCCAGCGACGATGACTCCGCGGGAGGCGCGCAGGGGTACCTCTCCAGCCGCCCGCTGAGCTATCCGAGCTATCAGCTCGGCACGGCCGCAATCGACTCGATCACACACGGGGGGATCGTCGGACTGCCGACGACGTTCTTCATCGACCGAGCCGGGCGCATCGTGTGCCGCGCGCGGAGCGGTCAGTACGACTCCGAGGGCGCCCTCGACGGCGACATCCAGAGCTGCGCGATCGGGCAGTGAGCAGGCGCGGCCAGGGCATCGACCGGCGCACGTTCCTGCGCCGCGGCATCGCCGCAGGAGCGGTGGCAGGCACGGGCGCGGGCGTCTGGGCGGCGACGGAGGGCGGGTCGAACGGGTCGCACGGCCCGCCCAACATCCTCGTGATCATCGTCGATCAGCTGCGCTTTCCGCAGTGGTATTCACCGATGGCCGAACTCCCGAACATCGCCGCGATTCGCCGCGGCGCGGTGTCCTTCGAGCGCCACTACACCGCCTCGAACGACTGCACTCCGTCGCGCTCCGCGCTGCTCACCGGGCTCTACACCCACCAGACCGGCTGCATGATCACCGGCTCGAGCACGCTCGACCCGGGCTTTCCGACATGGGGGCGGATGCTCCGTGAGCAGGGCTACTCGACTTGGTGGTACGGCAAGTGGCACCTGACGCACGGCGATCGCCACTGGACAGCGACGAGCGGCTCGCGCGACCTCGAGCGCTACGGGTTCGGCGGCGGAACGTTCCCGTCGCCGAACGGGGCGCCCGGCCAGGGCCTGCGGGTCGACCATCACATCGCGGACCAGTTCGCCGACTGGTTCGCCGAGGAGGGCGCGAGCGGCCCGTGGTGCACGACCGTCTCGCTCGTCAACCCCCACGACATCTCGTGGTGGTATCTGTGGACCGATCGCACCCACGGGGAGCGGGTCGCCGCACAGACCGTGACGCGGATGCCGCCGAACTTCGAGACGCCGGAGCAACTGATGGCGCGCCGCAAGCCGCGGCTGCAACGCTCGCTCCAGGAGACCTCGGCGAGCGCATTCGGACCGGTTCCCTTCAGCGGCCCAAACACCGAGCGCCTCTGGCTCGACTTCGCCAACATGTACGTGAAGCTCCAGCGCGAGGTCGACCACCAGATCGGCGACGTGATGCGCGCGCTCCACTCGAACCCCGCCGTCGCTGCCAACACCGTCGTCGTGTTCACCTCCGATCACGGCGAGTACGGGGCCTCGCACGGACTGCGCGGCAAGGGCGCGGCGGTCTACGAGGAAGCGATTCGCGTGCCGCTGCTCGTCAAGGACCCGCGCCGCGTGCTGACCCGGTCCCCGCACATCCCGCGCACGCAGCTCACCTCGAGCGTCGACGTGGCCCCGCTGCTGCTGACGATCGCCGCCGGCGACGGCGCCTGGCGCCGCGATGGGCATTACGCCCACCTCGCCGACCGGCTTGACCTCGCGCCGCTGCTGCGCGATGCCGACGCCCCCGGGCGAGACCACATCCTCCACGTGACCGACGAGATCGTGACCGAGTTCGCCGGCGAGCTCTACAACGCCCCGCTGCACATCGTCAGCCTGCGCACCGCCCAGGCCAAGTACGCGATCTATTCGAACTGGGCGCCCGGCGGCACCGAGCCGCTCTCAAGCGGCGAGGACAGCGAGCTCTACGACTACTCGACCGCGGCGGGACGCCTGGAGCTCGACAACACGGCCGGGCGAAGCCCGCTCGAGGGCGCGCTGCGTGCGGCGCTTGAGCAGGCGCTCGACGGCGAACTCGCGGCGCCGTTGCCCGGGCATCTCTCTGAAGCCGCCGTGCGCGGCTTCAACGACTACTTCCAGACCGCCAAGCGCGACGCCGTGTTTGCGGCCGTGCGCCGCCGCCAGCGCGCACGGAAGCTGCTTCGCCACCTCGTGCTGCCGCCGATCTTCTAAACGGCGACGCTACATGTGCCGCTTGAAGGCGAGCAGCAGACGCTGACTGGCGTCGGGGTCGGCGCCGAACGCATCAGCGGTCAGCGGCGTCTCGAGAAACTCGCTGTAGCCCTCGACCTCGGCGAGCTCGGCGGCCACCGTCAGGTCGCGAAAGCCCATCGACCAGCCGTCGAACTCTCGCTGCTCTCGTTCCCCGCGCAGCAGCACGAGCATGCCGCGGTGGCGGGGATCGCGCGCGAGCCGCGCCTCGAGGTCGTCCACCGCCTCGCGCGGCCCCTCGACTGTCTGCATGAAGTTGCCGTCCTTGTAGAGCAGCATGCCGCTGATCGCGGCGCGCTCGTTCGCGTCGCGACTGCGCCGCAGAAGGTCGGTCAGCTGTTGCGTCGAGAAAAGGTCCGTCGCTGAACTGACATATGTCATGTGCTGGAGCAGAGCCAGCTCAGCATACGCCGCGCCTCACCGCGATCTCCTAGCTCGGCGGCGGCAGCAAAAACTGCATCGTCCTCCAGAGCGGGCGAAAGCCGGCGCGCTCGTAGAGCAGCTTGGCGCGGTCCTCGTCGTCGGCGCAGATGAAGAGCTCCTCGAGATCGCGCGCGGCCGCGATCGCGGCCGCGATCAGGGCGCCGCCACGCCCGCCGCCGCGACGGTCGCCGCGCACGAACGCCTGCGTGATCTCGCCGGCGGCGCCGATTTGCTCAAGCTGCACGAAGCCCACCGCCTCCCCGCTCTCGAGCGCCGCGAACACTCGAGCGCCGCGGCTCTCGGCGACCTCCCGCGCTTCGTCGAGGAAAGCCGCAAACGACGCGCCGTCACCGCCCAGGCCGGCCTCGTGATGCCACGCAAAGCGAAGCTCGCGCACGTCGTCGATTCCGACCTCGGCGACCTCCATGTCGAGCAGCGACGCGATGGAGCTACGGTCGTGACGGAGCCACAGCAGCCGCATCGCCTTCCACCCCGCCGCCTCGAAGCCCGCGCGGAGCGGCTCCGCGTTCTCGAGATGATCGAAGGCGACGCGCCGGTGCGCGAGATCGACGAGCGCGCGGTCGGCGACGGCGCGAACCTCTTCTCCCGCGATCGGCGCCGCGTCCTCGACGAGCACGAAGTTGAGGTCGTAGTAGGTCGGATAGCGAGTCGCTCGCAGGATCCGGCCGTGCTCCCAGCGCTCGTCGAAGTCGCAGGCAACGGCGTGGGACGCATCGCGCCAGGCGCGAGCGGCGACGGCACCCGATGGGATTGGAGCGTCGATGGCGGCTTCGATCAAAGCAGATCGGCACTCGCGTGAAGCTAGTCTGTTGCCCGATGAGCGAGCGGCCGTTCGGAACCTGGCAGTCGCGGCTCAGCGCCGCGGCGGTGGCGCGCGGCGCGGGACGCTTCTTCGGCGGAGTCTGGCTCGGCGACCCGCTCCGCTGGCTCGAGTACCGCGCCGATGAGGGCGGGCGCGGCGTGATCGTCGAGGACTCACCCGACGGCCCACTCGATCTCACACCGGCAGGCTTCAACGTCCGTACGCGCGTGCACGAGATGGGCGGCGCGGCGTGCTGGTTTGACTGCGACGGCGGTGCGTTCTGCTCGAGCTTCGCCGACGGGCGCCTGCATGTGCAGCGCGGCCGCGACTTCGACCCCGAGCCGATCACGCCGCTCCCTGAGCGCCCGCACGCGCTGCGCTACGGCGACGGCGTCGTCACGCCATCCGGCGTCGTCATCTGCGTGCGGGAATCACACGACACGCGCGCTGTCACCAACGAGCTTGTCGCCATCCCCGCCGACGGCTCCGAGGAGCCGCGTGCCGTCGACTCCGCCAGCGACTTCGTCGCAAGCCCCCGGATCGATCCCTCGGGTACGCGGATCGCGTGGCTGCGCTGGAACTTCCCGCAGATGCCCTGGGACGGAACGGAGCTGTGGGCCGGAACGCTCGAGCCCGACGGGACGATCTCCGACGCGGCGCTCGTGGCAGGCGGTGCGCGCGAGTCGATCTTCCAGCCGCAGTGGGACTCCGGCGGCGCGCTCTACTTCTGCAGCGACCGCTCCGGCTGGTGGAACCTCGAGCGGATCACCGCCGACGGCCGCCGTGACGAGCTGACAGCACTTCGCGACGCGGAGGTCGGTTACCCCGCATGGGTGCTCGGAATGCGCCGCTACGCGCTCCTCGGCGACGAGCGGATCGCCTGCGTCGTGAGCCGCCGAGCGAGTGACTCGCTCTGGGTTCGCGCCGCGGACGGCGCGCTTGAGCCGCTGGAAGGAGAATGGACAAGCATCGACCCGACCACGCTCGACGCGCGCGGGGGCACGGTCGCGTTCGCTGCCGCCGCGCCGGGAACCGCACTGACGCTGGTGCTGGCGACGGTCAACGGCGGCCCGGCACGGAGCGTTCGCGCGACGCTCGAGCAGGCACTCGAATCGGATGCGATCTCGCGTCCGCGGCCGATTGACTTCGAGACGCGCGACGGCGCGCGCGCCCATGCCTTCTTCTATCCGCCGAGCGGCGGCGCCGCGCCTGCCGGGGAGCGGCCGCCGCTTCGCGTGATCTGCCACGGCGGCCCGACCGCCCATTCCTCGCCGGCCCTCAAGCTCGGCGTCCAGTACTTCACGCAGCGCGGCATCGGCGTCGTCGACGTCAACTACCGCGGCTCGAGCGGGTTTGGCCGCGACTACCGCCGCGCACTTGAGGGCCGCTGGGGCGAGATCGACTGGCGCGACTGCGTCGACGCGGCACGCCACCTCGCCGATACCGGCGCGGCCGATCCGGCGCGGACGTGGGTACAGGGCGGTAGCGCCGGCGGCTACGTCGTGACGTGCTCGCTGACCTTCGAACCGGAGGCGTTCGCGGCCGGCGTCAGCCTGTACGGCGTCGCCGACGCCGAAGGGCTGGCGCGCGACACCCACAAGTTCGAGTCGCGCTACCTTGACTCGCTCGTCGGGCCCTATCCCGAGTGCGCCGACCTCTATCGCGCGCGCTCGCCCGTCAACTTCCCGGACGCCCTCGCTCGGCCGATGCTCCTGCTGCAGGGGCTCGACGACGAGATCGTCCCCCCGAGCCAGTCTGAGGCGATGGCGGCGGCGCTAGCGCACAAGGGCGTCCCCCACGCCTACCTGACCTTCGAAGGCGAGGGGCACGGGTTTCGCAACGCCGCGACGATCGCCCGCGCCCTCGAGTCCGAGCTCTATTTCGTCAGCCGCATCTTCGGCTTCGAGCCCGCCGACGCGATCGAGCCGTTCGCGATCAGCGGCCTCGAGGGCTGAGCGCTCGAGCCAGACCACGGATGGTCGGGTCGCGGCCGGCGCCGGCCCACCGCTGAGTAGTGCGATCCGGCCGGTCTGCGGAAAACTACCGATACCTCATGGGTAGCCGTTGCCGATGGCGGCATTGCGGAGTCCGCGTAGCCTCGCTGGAGTGCTGCTCGCCGCGCTGGTCAACCTCAATCATCCGGCGAGCTACGTCCACGCCGGCTTCTTCCAGATGTCGGTCTCGAACCTCGTCGTGATCGGCCTGATGGTCGTGGTCTTCGCCGCGGCGATAGCGCTGCCGTTCCGACGCCGCCATGAGGACGAGCAGCGATGAGTGCGCACCGCTCGGCCCCCAGTTCATGGACGGCCCGCGTCCGCGACGCGGCCGTGCGCGCGATGCCACCCGAACGACTCCTGCCGGACGAGCAGCCGGCGTACATGTCCTCGTGGGTCTACATCTTTGGCGTTCTGACGCTTGCCTCACTCGCGGTGATCATCGGCTCGGGTGTGATTCTCGGGCTCAAGGGTCCGGCGTGGTGGCACTACACGGGCGTTGGGCACTTCTTCAACAGCATCCATTTGTGGGCTGTTGAGCTCTTCTTCTTCTTCACGGTCATCCATCTGTGGGCCAAGTTCTTCATGGCTGCTTGGCGCGGCGGGCGCGCTCGCACGTGGGCCAGCGGAGCCGTCACGTTCCTCGTCGCGGTCCCGTGCGCCTTCACCGGCTACGTCTCGCAGCAGAACTTCGACTCGCAATGGATCGCCACCCAGGCCAAGGACGGAATCAACTCGACGGGGATCGGCGCGTTCTTCAACGTCCTCAACTTCGGCCAGATGTACACCTACCACGTGCTGCTCCTACCGGTGCTCGTCGTCGCACTGGTCCTCGCTCACGTCCTGCTGGTTCGCCGGCACGGCATCGTTCCGCCGCTGCCGCTGGCCGACCTACGCCCACCAACCTCTTGAAGCGCCGGCTCTCGAACCGCGAGCTGAACGAGCTCGCCAGGCACTACGACGGGCCCTACAGGCCTTACGACCTCGTCAAGGAGCTGTGCGTGGCGCTTGCGGTCGTGACCGCTCTGGCGCTGGCGCTGGCGATCGTGTTCTCCTCCCCCGACGACCCGCCGAGCACGATCAAGCAGTGGTCTCAACAGATGCCTGTGGACTTCGTCACGACCGCCGTCAGCGAGCTTGACGGCACGAGCGGGACCGCCGGCTACGGCCCGCCCTACAACCACGCCTCCAGCGGCCAGCACGCCGCGTTCATCCACCTGCAGCAGTGGTTTGGCGTCAGCCACCCGATCGACACGCCGCGCGACTACGTCTACGAGCCGCTCGCGAGCATCCCCGGCGACGCCCCGGTGCGAGCCGCGGTCGCCGCCTATCGCTCTGCTTCGGCGAAAACACAGAGCGCCTGGACAACGGCCTACGCCGACGCGCTCGGCAAGGCGACCGTCGGACACGGCGACACCGTCGAGGTCGCCCGCGGCGGCTACGGGCCGGTCCCGGCGATGATGACCGCGCTGCTGTCGCTCGCGCAGAGCGGCGGTCTCGACGGCGACCTCCTGACGTCGAGTCGCTTCTACCAGACCGACTACACCAGGCCGCTGCTCTTGATGGCCGACGGCGGCGTGCTCGCGGCGCGCGCCCAGGCCCAGCATCTGCTCGGCACGCAGTGGGGCATGATGAACGAGACCGGGAGCTACCCGGGCCAGGTGTGGCTATGGCTCTACACGTTCTGGTACCAGATCGAGCCGTTCTCCTCCTCGGCCAACGCTGACCTTCTCGTCTTCCTGATTATGGGATTCCTGAGCGTCTGTCTCGTGGCGATCCCCATCATCCCGGGCGTTCGCGACATCCCGCGCTGGATCCCGCTCTACCGCTACATCTGGCGCGACCACTACCGCGGGCAGGGCGGCGGCGGCCGTCGATAGCGCGCGCCGAGAGAACGCGCTACGCGCCGACGAGGCGGTGGTCTAGCGCGTAGCGCACGAGCTCGCTGCGCGAGGACACGAGCAGTTTCTGCGAGATGTGGCCGCGGTGCGTCTCGACGGTGCGCACCGAGATGAAGAGCTGCTGCGCGATCTCGCTGTTGGTGTGCCCGAGGGCGATCAGGCGAAGCACGTCGACCTCGCGCTCGGAGAGGTTGTCAGGTGGCCCCGGCGGCGGCTCGGTGGCCAGCCGCGCACCGAGGCGCGGATTCAGATAGCTCTCACCGGCAGCGGCCATGCGCACCGCCTGGACAAGCTCGCCATCGGCGGCCTGCTTGAGCACGTATCCGAGCGCGCCGGCGGCGATCGCCTCGCGCGCATAGGCGGGCTCCTGCTGCATCGTCAGGACGACGACCTGGGTCGCGGGAAACTCGTCGCGCAGCTCAGGAATCGCCTCAAGGCTCGACCCGCCCGGCATGTTGAGGTCGAGGACGAGGACATCGGGATGGTGGCCACGCACGAAGCGCCGGGCCTCATCGACCTCGCCGGCCTCGGCGACCACCTCGAAGCCCTCCTCGCCGTCCAGCAGCAGGCGCAGCCCGCGCCGCACGACCGGGTGATCGTCGGCCAGCACGATCCGGATCGATTCGCTGCCCGGCCCCGTGTCCTGGGCGCCAATCATGTGTCGAAAGGTACCGCCTGCCGGCGGAGGCGGCCAGTGCGCTAGAGCGACGTGGGATCCGGCCGATCGGAGCCCGCGGTCTCGATCTCGAGGAGCTCGCCCGAGCCGTGCTCGACCTGGAGTGTCGTGTGCTCGATCTCGAAGCGCTCGCGCAGCAGTTGCGCCAGTTCGAGCCGCGTCGCATGACAATCGACGTCGCGGCGCACGAGCACGTGGGCCGACAGCGCCGGGAACCCCGAGCCGACCTCCCAGACGTGGAGGTCATGGATTTCGACGATGCCCGGGCGCTCCGCCAGAGCATGGCCGATCGACTCGACGTCGAAGCCCTCCGGCGCGGCCTCAAGGAACACGCGCGCCGAGGCGCGCAGGAGCCAGAAGGCGCTCTTGAGCATCAGCGCCGCGACGATCAGCGACGCGATCGGGTCGGCGCGCTCGAAGCCGCTGGCCAGGATCACGGCGGCGGCCGCGGCGGTCCCAATGAACGCGTAGAGGTCGGTGAGGATGTGGCGGAAGCTGCCCTCGAGGTTGAGGCTCCGCGACGGTGAACCCGAGAGCGTCAGCGCCGCGGCGAGATTGACCGCGATGCCGACGAGGGCAATCGCGAGCATCAGGCCGCCCTGCACATGCGACGGTGAGACGAGCCGCGCGATCGCCTCGTAGACGATGAACGCCGCGAGCACGAGCAGTGTCACGCCGTTGGCCTGCGCCGCCAGCACCTCGACGCGGCCGAGGCCGTAGGTCATCGAACCGCCGGCCGGGCGGCGCGCCAGCCGCGCCGCCACCAGCGACAGGGCGAGTGCCGCGGCGTCGGTCAGCATGTGCGCCGCGTCGGAGAGCAGCGCCAGCGAGTGGGCGATGACTCCGCACGCGACCTCGGCGGCCATGAAGGCGAGGATCAGCGACAGCGCCGTGGCGAGGCGCCTTGAGTCGCCCGCGTGGTCGTGGCGATGCCCTCCGTGCTGGTGCGGCGGCGCCATCGGCTGACACGCTAGCTCGCGGCACGGACCGCCGTCGAAACTCAACCCTGCCTTGATCAAATTCTTGGTATGCCATAACATTTCATCGGGATGGCCGAATCTCTCCGCTCTCCCGCGATCGACGACTACGCGAAGGCGATCTTCGCGCTGCAGTCGCGGGGCGAGGAGCCGGTCTCGACCAGCGCACTCGCAGAGCGTCTCGGCATCACACCCGGCTCGGTGTCGGCGATGCTCAAGAAGCTCGACGAGCTGGGCCTCGTCACGCACGAGCCCTACCGCGGGGTGCGCCTGACCCCCGCCGGGCGGCGCGTGGCGCTCGAGGTGATCCGCCACCACCGCCTCCTCGAGCGCTTCCTCGCCGATGCGCTCGGCATGCCCTGGGATCGCGTTCACGCCGAGGCCGAGGTGCTCGAGCACGTCCTCTCCGACGAGCTCGAGGAGCTGATCGCGACCAAGCTCGGCAACCCGTCGATGGACCCCCACGGCGATCCGATCCCAAGCGCCGACCTCGAGCTCAACGAGCCCGCGACCCAGAGCATGGAGAGCCTCGACTCCGGCGACCGCGGGGTCTTCGTGCGCGTATCGGACTCCGACCCCGAGATGCTCCGCTATCTGGCCAGCTGCGGGATCTCCCCGGGTGACCGCTTCGAGGTCCGCGACCACCAGCCCTTCGGCGGCCCGCTGTTCGTGGAATTCGGCGGGCACGAGCATGCGATCGGCGGCCGCCTTGCCGGCGCGATGCGCGTCGCCGTCGACGCCGGCGACTGAACGCATGCGCCCCGCCATCTCAGCACCGCTCGCCCTCCCGCCGCTCACCGAGCAGGACGCGGTGCGTTCAGCCGATCGCTCGCGCGTTCACGAGGCGCGGGCCGGCAACCGGCGCTGGTGGCTGCTGTGGCTCCTCGTCGGCCCAGGAATCCTCGCGATGCTCGGCGAGAACGATGGCCCGAGCATGCTCGCCTACGCCTCCGACGGCGCCCAGTACGGACTCGGCATTTTCGTTCCGTTCGTCCCAGTCCTGTTCGCCCTGGCCTTCGTGGTGCAGGAGATGGCAATGCGCGTCGGCGCCGTGACGCACCGCGGCTACGGCGAGCTCGTCCTGCAGCGCTACGGATCGGCGTGGGGCTGGTTCGCCGCGGCCGACCTGACGCTCACCAACCTGATCACGCTGATCGCAGAGTTCGTCGCGATCCGCGTCGGGCTCGCCTACTTCGGCCTCGGCTCGCTCGTCGCGGTCGCGCTTGGACTGGCGGCGGTGCTGTTCACCTTCAGCGGCGGGCGCTACTGGCGCTGGGAGCGGATCGTGCTCGGCCTGGCGCTCTTCAACGGGCTCTTCCTGGTCGCGGCGCTGCTGTCCTCCTCACACCTCGGCGGCGCATCGGCGGCCGGCTTCTCCCACCTTCCGGGCAGCTTCAACACGCTGCTGCTGCTGCTGGCCTCGACGATCGGCGCGACGGTCACGCCGTGGATGATCTTCTTCCAGCAGGGCGCCTCGGCCGACAAGGGGATGACGCCGCGCGACATCTGCGAAGGGCGCTGGGACACCGCCGCCGGCGCCGTGCTTGCGGCGCTGTTCGGGCTCGGGGCGCTCGTCGCCGGGGCCGCACTGCTTGGTCATGGCGGCATCTCCGCCTTCTCGCAGGCAGGCTTCCCGAGCGCGCTCGGCCATGTCGCGGGCGGCGCCGCGGCGAGCGTCTTCGCACTCGGCCTTATCGAGGCCGGCGCCGTGGCGATCCTGACGATCTCCGCCAGCACGGCCTACGCGGCCGCCGAGTGCGTCGGGGTGGCGCACAGCTTCAACAGCTCGCCGCGCGAGGCGGTCTTGTTCTACGCCGCCGACTTCGGCGTCGCCGCGCTGGCGGCGGTCGTCATCCTGATCCCCGGCGCGCCGCTTCTCTCGATCGCGCTGAACGCCAACGTCCTGGCGACGGTGCTGCTGCCGGTCAGCCTGGTCTTCCTGATCATGCTCGCCAACGACCGCGGCCTGATGGGGCGACACGCCAATCGCCGGTCCACCAACGCCGTGGCGATCGCCGTGGCGACGCTCGTCGGTGCCTGCGGCGCCGCCTACGGCATCGACTCGTTCCTACAGACGATAGGCGTGGTCAGCTCGTGACCGAGGAAGAGGAACTGATCATGCACCTGGAGCGCGACCAGTTCGTCGCCGAGACCTCGCGGCCGGTCGCCCGGGTCGCGCTCACCCCGCTCGGACGGGCGGGGCTCTGGGCGCTGCGCGTTTTCGCCGTCGCCGTCTCGGGCATTGTCATCTACACCTTCGCCGCGGCGCTCCATTAGCGGCCCGCCCGGAGCGCCCTCTAGCATCGCGGTGAGAGCGTGGCGTTGAAATCGCACCAGGGCGCGGGGGCGGCCCAGGCACGTCGCCTTCGTAACGGCCTGATCTCGATCGCGGTGCTCGCGGCGCTCGTCGCGGGTCTGCTGCTCGCCGTCCCCGGGCTGCACGGGGTGCTCGACGCGGTCGGCGACATGTCACCGGGCTGGTTGGCCGCGGCCCTCATCTTCGAGCTCCTCTCCTGCCTCGGCTACGTCGTGATCTTCCTGCGCGTCTTCGACCGCGCTCCGCTGCGCTTCGGCGCGCGCGTCGCGCTGACCGAGATGGCGTTTGGAGCCGCAGTGTCACTCGGCGGCGCCGGCAGCATCGTCGTCGGCGCGTGGCTGCTTCGCGAGCGCGGAATGGCGACGGGCGAGATCGCCGAGCGCTCAGCGGTGCTGTTTCTGTTGACGACGGGGGTCAATGCCCTGACGCTCGCGGTAGCCGGCATCGGCGCGGGCGTCGGGATCTTCTCGGCCCCCAACAAGCCGCTGCTGACGATCGTCCCGGGCGCCGTCTCGCTCGCGCTGTTCGTCTTCTTCCTGCTGATCCCCCGCCTTGGCGACCGCGGCGCGCAGGCGCGCGGCAGCGGGCGCATCGCCACGGCGCTGCGCGTCGCGGCGCGCACGATCCGCGACACGCGCCGGACGCTCTTCGCGCCGGACTGGCGGGTGCTCGGCGCGCTCGCCTTCCTGTGGTTCGACATCGCCGTGCTGTGGGCTTGCTTTCACGCGATCGGACACGGCCCGCCGCTGGCCGTGATCGTGCTCGCCTACCAGATCGGCTACCTCTCGAACGTGCTGCCGATCCCCGGCAACATCGGCATTCTCGAGGGCAGCTTCGTGGGCATGCTGGTCCTCTACGGCGTGCACGCGACGCCCGCGACGGCCGCCGCGGTCGTCTACCACGCGATCGCGCTGTGGATACCAGCGCTGTGGGGGACGATCGCCTTCATCCGCCTGCGCCGCTCGCCTGCCGAGCCGCTCAGAGAACCGCAACCGGCCCTCGCCAACCGGCCGCCCAGCTAGGGTCCCTTCTGGAGACGATGCCCCCCCACCCACACCGCCGGCAGCTAAAAGGATTCGGCGCGGCGGGATTCACCGCGGCGCTGACGATCTTCGCCGCAACCGCCTGCGGCGGGGCAGGTTCCCCTTCGGCGACACCACCGAAGACGATCCGCCTCGCGAACGTCGCAGCGGCGGCCGTCAACCCGGTGACCGTCTCGCCGCTGCCGGGCACCGGCGACGCCTCGCCCGACACACAGATCAGCTTCCTCGGCACGGCCGGCACGAAGGTCAGCGACGTCAAGGCGGTCGGCTCGCTCAGCGGCAGCCACGCCGGGCGGATCGAGGCCTACTCGACCGGCACCGGCGAGAGCTTCATCCCGAATCGGGCGTTCAGCTCCGGCGAGAAGGTCACCGTCAGCGCCCGGGTCAGCGGAGGCTCGGGCACCGCAACCGTGCACACGAGCTTCTCGGTCGGCTTCGAGGTGGCCTCTTCGCAGGCCGAGTTCCCCAACAACAAGGGCAACGCGGCCGACGTCCAGCACTACCTCTCCGCGCCCACGCTGAGCCCCTCGTCGGTGCGGATCACCACGCCTGCCAAGCCGGGCGCCGCCCCGGGCGACTTCTTCCTCGCGCCCTACCAGGGGACCGGCAGCGCCGGTCCGATGATCGTCGACCAGACCGGGAACCTGGTCTGGTTTCACCCCCTCCCACCCGGCGACTCCTCGACGAACCTCCAGCCGCAGACCTACGAGGGTCAGACGGTGCTCACGTTCTGGCAGGGGCGGATCCTCAAGCTCGGCTTCGGCCAGGGCGAGGATGAGATCTACAACACCGCCTATCAGCCGATCGCCCGCGTTCGCGCCGGAAACGGCTACTCCGCCGACCTGCACGAGTTCACGATCACCCCACAGGGGACCGCGTGGCTCGATGCCTTCGACCCCGTCGAGCTCAACCTCTCCGCCAGCGGCGGATCGGCGCACGCCGTCGTCAACGACTCGATCGTGCAGGAGGTCGACATCAAGACCGGCCTGGTGATGTGGGAGTGGCACGCGCTCGGTCACATCCCGCTACGCGACTCCTACTCGGCGATGCCGCACACGACGATCAACTGGGACTACGTCCACATCAACGCGATCGACCCCGGTCCCGACGGGCTGCTGCTGTCGGCTCGCAACACCTGGACGGTCTACGACGTCAACATGCACACCGGCGCCTTCATCTGGCGGATCGGCGGAAAGTACCCGAGCTTCAAGCGCGGGCCAGGCACGTTCTTCTACTGGCAGCACGACGCCCGCTGGCAGCCCGGCGGACTGGTATCGCTGTTCGACAACGGATCGAACCCGCCGAAGGAGAAGCAGACGCGCGGCCTGCTGATCGATCCCAACACCTCCACGAAGGAGGTCACCCTCGTCAAGCAGTTCACCAACCCCAACGAAACGCTGCTGGCCTCGAGTCAGGGCGACCTGCTCAACCTGCCCGGCGGCAACTGGCTGATGGGCTACGGCGGACTACCGAACTTCACCGAGTACACGAGCTCGGGCCAGGTGCTCTTCGACGCAACGCTCGGGCCCAACGTGCAGGACTTCCGCACCTTCCTCGCGCCCTGGAGCGCCCAGCCGAAGACGTTGCCGTCGCTCGCCGCGCAGCGCAGCGCCTCGGGCCTGAGCGTTGAGGCCAGCTGGAACGGAGCGACTACGGTCGCCAGCTGGAAGGTGCTGGGCGGGTCGTCGCGGAGCGCGCTGAGCGTGGTCGCGAGCGCTCCCAAGAGCGGCTTTGAGACGACGATCCCGGTGCAATCCTCCCCCGCGCTCGTCGCGGTCGAGGCGATCGGCTCCTCGGGGCAGACTCTCGCGACCTCGGCGGCGATCGCGCCGAGCGGCTGATCGCGCTCGGCTCAGCCGACGGTCTGCTCGATACCGCGCACGATCCGCTCGACGGCGTTGAGGCGGTGGACCTCGGAGATCGTCTGCTCCGCGGCGGCGAGCTCGTGGTACTGGGCGAAGCCGCGCTGCTGCGCGGCCACGAGGGTGAACGGAAGCGGGGCGCGAAGTTCCTCGATCGTCGCCTGCTCGAGCGCGGCCGCAAGCTGCGCCTCGCGCGGGCTGCTCCCGGCCGTGTTCTCGGTCTCCTGGTATCCCGCGCGTGTCCGGTAGTCATAGAGCTCGGTCTGGAGTCCGGCCCGCAGCGGCTCGAGCGTCCCGTTGCGCCAGTGGCTGTAGGTGGCGTACTTGGCGTTGTGGGTGACCAGGCCCTTGACGTGCAGTGGCGCGCTGGCCGCGTAGGGCAGCAGCGCGAACTCGGTCAGCACCTCGTCGGTGACGTGCAGTGCGTGGTCGCGACCGTTTGCGGCGGGGTCGCGGAGCATCCGCGCGATGTCCGCGCGCGTTGAGATGTGCGAGTAGCGCGGGTCGCTGCGCCAGTCGTTTGAGCCGGCGCCGATGGTCAGCAGCAGCGGCGCCAGGTCGACGCTTGAGGTGATCTGGTGGCGCAGGGTGTTCGGCTTCGCGCCGAGCGTGCCGGTCGGGTCGCGGATGATCAGCGGGACCCTGATCCCCTCCTCGTACATGCCGGCGCCCTTTCCGCGCAGCCCGTGCGAGGCGCCGTACTCGCCGTGGTCGGAAGTGAAGAGCACGATCGTGTTCGCGGCGATCTCGGGGCGTGCGTGCAGCGTCCGAAGGACCGCGCCGACCTGTCTGTCGACCTCGAGCTGGAGCTTCACGTAGAGGTCGAGGAACGGCAGCCAGGCCTGCGTGACGCCAGCGCCGTGGAAGGGGACCTTGCCGAACGACAGATCGCTTGTGTCCTGGAGTGAGAGCTGGACCGACGGCTTGCCGCGGGCGCGCAGCTCCTCCGGCGTCTCGAAGTTGGGCGGCAGCTTGCCGATTGCGCTCGGCGCCGAAGCCTCGGTGGCGCTGACGCGGCTCCAGCGCCACCACCAGGCGATGTCGTGGGGGTTGACGAACGAGACGGTCGTGCACCATGGCCCCTTACCGGCCGAGCGGCGAAACCAGTTCTCGAACTGGCTGGCGATCACCGGATCGATGCTCCAGCCCTGCCCCGGAGCGCCGTTGGGCGACGGGAATGTCCCGCCGTCGAAGTCGTAGCTGGCCAGCGCCGGAGGCCCGCTCAGCTCGTTCCAGAATCGGTCACCGCGGGTCAGATGCCACTTCCCGTACCACGTCGTCGAATAGCCCTGCTCGCGCAGCATCCGGCCGTATGTCGGAAAGCCCGGGTCGAGCGTGCTCGCGCCCGTGATCATGCACCCGGTCTGATGTGTGTGCAGCCCGGTCAGCATCGTCGAGCGCGCCGGCGAGCAGTCGTTTGAGGCGGTGTAGTGGCGCTGGAAGCTGACGCCCTCGCGAGCCAGACGGGCGATGTTCGGGGGCAGGCCCGGAGCGCCGGCGCCGGGACCGAACCAGCGCGGCGCGCGCATCTGGTCGACGACGATCACGAGGATGTTCGGCTGCGCTGAGAAGCGGCGGCTGGCGATCGCCTGACGGCGACCGGCCGTCGTCGTCGTCGCCGCGGCATCTGAGAGGGTCTCGGCGCCGAGCGAGGCGGCCGTGATCAGGCCGCCCGCTTTGAGGGTGCGGGCAAGGAAGCGTCGGCGGTCGATCCGCCCCTCTCCTTGCGTCTGTACAGGCTCGTCGTCGCGCATTCTGCTGCTCGGGGCTTCCTCGCACCCGTGTCCTACAGCCTACGAAGCCATCGGTTTGCTCGCGAAAAGGTCTTATTAGCAGTGTGTTTGCGACCGCGCGCCGCCATTCAACGACCGCCGGCGGACGCCTCGCCTATCTTGAGCTCTGAAATGGCTCCGCTGCGGCTGCTTACGCTCGGCGCGTTGACGTGCCTGGCACTGCTTGGCGCGCTCCCGGCCGCGCTCGCGGCGGGCGCCGCCTCGCCGCCTAGCGGACCGGTCTGCACGCCGGCCGCCGTCGACGCCTCGGCGCTGCTTGATGGGGCGGTGACCGTCTCGCCGATGCCCGGCGCCGCCGACGCCGCACCGCAAACCGAGGTCTCGTTTCTGGGTGTTCCCGCCGCCGACCTGAGCGCCGTCTCGGTTACCGGGTCAGTCAGCGGCGCCCACACCGGCCGCCTGGTGGCCTACTCGCATGGCGACGGGGAGAGCTTCGTCGCGGCGGCGCCGTTTGCGCCGGGCGAGGTCGTCACGGTCTCGGCGCAGCTCGCGCTGCCGCCGGCTGCTCCGCAGCCGCTCGGCTACCAGTTCACGGTCGGCGAACCGGACCAGCTCGCACCGCGGCCCGAGAAGTTGAAGGCGCTTGCGCCCGGGTCGCTTCAGACGTTCGTGTCGCGCTCCGACCTGCAGCCCCCGGTCGTGACCGTCAACGTCCATTCGGCGCTACAGGCGCCGGGCGACACGTTCCTCGGCCCCTACGGCGCGGCGGCCCAGGCCGGACCGATGATCATCGACGGCTCAGGCCGCCTGGTCTGGTTCAACCCGCTGCCGCGTCCGCTTGTCGCGACGAACCTGCGCGTTCAGAAGCTCGCCGGCGCGCCGGTGCTGACCTGGTGGCAGGGCACGATCACCACTTACGGGTTCGGCCAGGGCCTTGACGTGATCGACAACGAGCACTACCGCACGATCGCCGAGGTCCGTGCCGGAAACGGCGACCAGGCCGACCTTC
>DATGHN010000077.1:0-2334 GCA_035308005.1 Solirubrobacteraceae bacterium | reverse complement strand
GAGCACGGCGAGGTACCGGATGGCGAGTACCTGGTGACCTTCGGCCAGGCCGACATCAGGCGCGAGGGCGGCGATGTCACGTTCGTCGCGATCGGTTGGGAAGTCGGCTGCGCGCTGCGCGCCGCCGAGACACTGGCAGGCGAGGGGATCGAGGCGGAGGTGATCGACCCGCGGACGATCGCACCACTCGACCTCGAGACGATCCTGACATCGGTAGAGAAGACCGGCCGGCTCGTGCTCGTCGATCAGGCCACCCGGCATGGATCGTTCTCGTCGAGGATCGCCGCCGATGTGGCCGAGCACGGCTTCTCGTCGCTGAAGGCGCCGATCGTGCAGGTCACAGCGCTCGACGCGACGATCCCGTACAGCGAACCAATGGAGGCGTTCCTGCTTCCGGACGAGGCGAAGGTGGCCGCGGCCGTGCACCGGGTCCTCGGCGCGCAGCCCGTCAGCGCCTGACGGCCCTCCGATTCGACATGGCACGCGCGGCGAAAGCGGAGTCGAGACTCGACGCCGAACAGGCGCGCCGCCTGCTTTCAGTGATGTGGCGAATCCGCGTGTTCGAGGAGCGCGTGGCGCGATTGAAGCGCTCGCTCCAGATCCACGGCCTGATCCATCTGAGCGTCGGTGGCGAGGCCGTGGCCGCGGGCGTGTGCGGCCAGTTGCGCGATGCGGATGCCGTATACAGCGGCCATCGCGCACACGGGCATGCGATCGCCAAGGGTGTCCCGCTCGGGCCGATCATGGCCGAGCTGATGGGCCGGCGCGACGGCCTCTGCCGCGGCCTCGGTGGGTCGATGCATCTGGTCGATCGCGAGCACGGTCTGTGCGGGGCTACAGGCGTCGTCGGTGGCAACATACCTCTGGCCACCGGCGACGCCCTCGCCGCTTCCCTTTCGGGCGGCGATCGAGTGACCGTAGTGTTCTTCGGCGACGGAGCGGTGCAGGCCGGCCATTTCCACGAGTCGGTGAACCTGGCGGCGCTGTGGCGCCTCCCGCTGATCTTCGTCTGTGAGAACAATGGCTTCGCGGAGTTCACGACGCGCGCCGAGCACAGCCCGGTCGAACGCGTGAGCGATGTCGTCGCCCCCTACGGCTTTCCGACGGTGACCGTCGACGGCAGCGACGTGGAGGCGGTGTGGGCGTCGTTCCGCGACTTCCTGGGCGGCGCGCGCGCCGGGTCGGGGCCGTTCCTGCTGGAGTGTCTGACCCACCGGCGGCGCGGGCATTACGAGGGTGACTCGCAGGAGTACCGCGATTCCGAAGCCGACCGCGAGTGGGAGCAGCGTGACCCACTGACCCGGCTGGAGGCGACCGCGCTGGCGTCGGGTTGGGTCGACGAACCGAGCCTGTCGGCGCTGCGCGCGGCGGCGCAGGATGAGGTCGAGGCGGCGGTCGAGTTCGCTCGGGCGAGCCCCTTTCCCACGCAAGAGCTCGCCGACGAGCTCGTCTACGCGCCAGCCGGCAGTTGATGGCTCCCGACGTGGAGACGACCTTCGTCCAGACGATCGCTGCGACGCTCGCCCAGGCGATGCGCGCCGACCCGCGCGTGATCGTGATTGGCGAGGACGTCGCCGAGGGCGGTCCCTACACCGCGACCGCCGGGCTCAGTGAGGAGTTCGGCCGCGAGCGCGTGCGCAACACGCCGATCAGCGAGTCCGCCGTCTGCGGCGTCGCGATCGGTGCCGCCCAGGCGGGCTGGCGGCCCGTGATCGAGATCATGTACATCGACTTCATCACGCTGGCGCTCGATCAGCTGGTGAACCAGGCGGCCAAGGCGCACTACATGTCAGGCGGCCAGCTGACCGTCCCGCTGGTGCTGCGCACGCAGGGCGGTGCGAGCGGCCGCGGCGCCGCACAGCACTCGCAGAGCCTTGAAGCGTGGCTCACGCACATACCCGGGCTCAAGGTGGTGATGCCGAGCAACGCTGCGGATGCCGGTGGGCTGCTGCTGGCGGCGATCGACGACCCCAACCCGGTGGTGTTCGTCGAGAACAAGGCGCTGTACTTCCGCAAGGAGAGCGCACCGGCCGGTGGCGCGCCGCTGCCGATCGG
Organism: Solirubrobacteraceae bacterium; assembly: GCA_035308005.1. Classification (GTDB taxonomy): domain Bacteria; phylum Actinomycetota; class Thermoleophilia; order Solirubrobacterales; family Solirubrobacteraceae; genus Palsa-513. The sequence continues at coordinate 279 of DATGHN010000077.1, read as the reverse complement.
TCGCGCTAACACCGTGCGCAGTGGTGACGACATCACGATCGTCGCCTGCTCGCGGATGGTGGGTGAGTCGCTCGAGGCGGCGGAGCGTCTCGCGTCCGAGGGGATCGAGGCTGATGTCATCGACCTTCGCAGCCTGGTGCCTTTGGACAGGGAGGCGCTCGCCGAGTCCGTCGCTCGCACCGGCCGCGCGGTCGTCGCCCACGAAGCCGTGCGAATCGGCGGCTTCGGCGCCGAGCTCGCCGCGCAGATCCAGGAGCTCGCCTTCGACTTCCTGCGGGC
>DATGHN010000076.1:0-2455 GCA_035308005.1 Solirubrobacteraceae bacterium | reverse complement strand
TCCGAGCGACTCGAGCTCGCGCGCTCGCGCGGGGTCGCCGACGAGCAGCTGATCGTCGACCCGGGTCCGGACTTCGCGAAGACCCCGGCGCAGACCGTCGAGCTCCTCCGCGGTGCGCAGCGCCTGCACGAGTTCGGCCGGCCGCTGCTGCTCGCGATCTCACGCAAGGACTTCGTCGGCGCGATCACGCAGCGCGCACCGCGCGATCGCGGCGCGGGAACGCTCGCGGCGCTCGCGCACGGAATGGACCTCGGCGCCCACATCTACCGCGTCCACGACGTCGCGGCGGCGGCCGACTTCATCGCCGTTCTGTCGGCCCTGCGCGGCGCGCGCGAGGTGCCCGCCGAGCTGTCCCTGGTCGACGCGCTGCGCTGGGAGCAGCCGAACCAGTAGCTAGAGTTGCTCGTGCACGGGTGCCTACGGCTGACATCAACGCCGCGGGACGCCTACCACCCCACACAAAGGAACACGATGTCCATCATCAGCCCCGCTGATCTCGAGGCGAGCCCGCTCGCCGACCTGCACGCGCTTGCCTCAGCGCTTGGAATCGACGGCTTTCGCCGTCTTCGCAAGGACGATCTAATCGACGCGATCCTCGCCCGCCAGGGCGCAGAAGCGCCGAAGCGCCCCCGCCGCAGCAGCCGAAGCGCCGCAGCCAAGCCCGACGCCGACGCCGAAGCGAGCACCGCCGAGGACGGCGACGACGAGGAGGAGTCAGAGGATCGCCCCGCGCGCTCGCGGCGCTCGCGCCGCGGTGGCCGCGGGCGCTCGCGCGAGGGCTCCTCAGCCGATGACGCGCCGAGCGCGCGCGAGGACGCAGAGCCCTCGTCGGTCGAGCGCGTCGCCGAGGGCGTCGTCGAGCTGCTCGGCAACGGCTCGGGCTTCCTGCGCCAGAAGGCAGGCGAGGTCTCAGACGACGACGTCTACATCAGCGCCGCCCAGGCGCGCCGCTGCGAGCTCGTCGCGGGCGACCGTGTCAGCGGCCCGATCCGCCCGGCGCGCCGCTCCGAGCGCCATCCGTCGCTGATCCGCGTCGACACGATCAACGGCGTGTCGGCCGATGAGGCGGTCGTCGGCACGCGCATCGACGACATCGACGTCGACTTCCCCGCCGAGGCGTTCGCGCTCGGCGCCGAGCTCGACGCCCTGCCGCCGTTCGGTCGCGGCTCGCGCGTGCTGATCGCCGGCCCGCCGCATTCGGGGCGCACGGCGCTCCTTCAGCGCATCGCGGCCTCCCTCGCCGGCGTCGACGGACTCGACGTCGAGCTGCTCGCGGTCGGCGTTCGGCCCGAGGAGCTCAGCGAGTACAAGGCGCTTGAGTACGCGACCGCGAGCGGGCTCTCGTTCGCCGCCTCGGCCGACGCCCAGGAGTCTGCGCTCGAGCAGGCCGCCGAGCGCGGGCGGCGGATCGCACTGCGCGGCGGCAACGCCGTGCTCCTGATCGACACCCTCGACGGCCTCGGTCAGGCCGGCGCGCGGCGAGGTCTCGCTGCGGCGCGCAACCTCCGCGGCGCCGGGTCGCTGACGGTCATCGCGACCGCGCGCGCACCGCTCGGAGGGGAGACGACGACGATCGCGCTGCTTGCCGGCGGAGTCGTCGACGAGGCGGCCAGCGGGACGCTTCGCGCCGAGTTGCTCGGCGCTCCGGCCAAGCCGGCACGGGCGCCGCGCAAGCCGCGCGCACCGCGCAAGCCGAAGGTTTCAGAGGAGACCGCTGAGACCGCCGAGGACGCTTAGCAGCCGGCGGGGCGGTAGGCGACCCGGTCCCACGAGGGCTCGGGCGCCAGCTCGATCGGCTCGCCGCCGCGGTCGGGCTGAACGTAGGAGAACGAGTGGGTCTCCTCGTCGTAGGCCACGTCCAGCTCGCCCTCGCGCACGCGCTGGTCAAGCCAGGCGCCGCGGAAGACGAGCCGGCGCAGCCAATGGACGAGCGAGCGCTCGGCCGGGCCGATGATCGCCGGCCAGCAGTCGTTGACGTGGTCGCCGAGCCCCGAGGCGGCGTCGTGAATCTCGCCGTTCACAGCGAGGTTCACGAGGTCCTCGAGTTCAGGACCGTCGAGGCGCGAGTCGATGAAGCCAAGGCGCAGCGCGGCCTGCTCGCAACGCTCGCGAAAGTCGACCTCGTTGAACGTGAACCGCAACTCGCCGTACTCGAGCACGAAGTCCTCGCCAGAGTTGTAGTTTCCACGTCTAGCCGTATCCATGATCGAGCCCTTTCGGAGGCGTCGGCATCATAAGGCGGTTTCCTGCATCGACTGGCGCGGTGCATGCTTTATTTCAGAGGTCGCAGGGACGACACGGGGGCAGCGCGAATGGATGCTGAGAGCAGGATGCGATGGCTCGGCTGAGTGAGCACGGCCTTCGCCGCACGGTCGGCGTCTCGGGTCTGTTCGCGACCGCCTACGGCAACGTCGGCTCCTCGATCTACTACGCGCTGGGACTCGTCGCCGCTCAC
>DATGHN010000075.1:0-5993 GCA_035308005.1 Solirubrobacteraceae bacterium | reverse complement strand
CCGAAGATCCATGTTGGTCGCACGACTGAGTAAGGGACGCCTGACTGGGCTAGCGCGTACTCGACGAGCGCCTTGCCTCTGAAGTACGGGAGCGGCGAGTCGATCGAGGGGTTGGTGATGCTGACGTGCACGATGCGGTCTACGCCGGCGCGGTTTGCGGCGAAGAACAGCATGCGCGAGTTCTCGATCGCGTTCGCGAAGCTCGCGGTGCCGTGGTCGAAGCGGACCCAGAACGTGTTGTAGAGCGTGCGCACGCCGTCGAGACTGCGAGCGAGCGCGGCCGGGTCGTCGAAGCGGTACGGGAAGGTCTCGACATCCGCCTGCAGCGGATGCGGGCGATCGGGATGAAAAGTCAGCGTTCTCACGCGAGCGTCCGTCTTGAGCAGGCGCTCGGCGATGCGGCTTCCCGAATAGCTGAAGGCTCCGGTGACCAGATCGACCGCCGCTTGGTTGCTCACCGTGACCCCTCTCGCGGCCGTGACATGAACGGCTCGGCGAGTCCGGCCACACGGGTGCCAAGATCGAGGAGCGACTCCGCACGCGACTGGTCGGCCTGCAAGTGGCTGAGCATGTCGACACCGAAATAGAGCGCCACCAGGCCGAATGCCAAGTCGCGCGGCGAAGCGAGCAGCAGTGCCGGCGAGCGCCTCAGCAGCTGCTCGATCTTGCGCTCGACCAGCGCGATCCACGGCTCGATGCGAGCGGCTACCTCGGCTCCCAGCTCGGCGTCGGCCACGCCACCGCTGACCATCTCGCCGAGCACCGTGATGTAGCCGCGCTCGAGGTCGTCGGCATAGATCTCCCGCGCTAGCGCCGCAAGCTCGCGAGGCCCGCCGGCACGCTCAAACGCCGGCCCGTACTCGTTCATTCGGCGCTCGCTGATCAGGTCGAGCACCGCGACCAGCAGATTTCGCACAGTTCCGAAGTGGTAGAAGATCAACGCCTGGTTAAAGCCACCCTCGTGCGCGATCGCCCTCGCGCTGGCGCCTGCGAAACCGTTCGTCTTCAGCGTTCGTAGCGCAGCCTCGACGATCAGCAGTTTCGTGCCGACCGGCGATTCCGCGCCTGACGCCCCGGCCGGTCTGAGCTTTTCTCCTGTGCCGCTCATTGCGTCTCGCAATTTTAGCGATCGCTCAAAGCGTGCGCTCAAATCATTCGCCGGCGCCGCGCGGCTAGCGCACGACAGATCCCACACGGATGGCGCCGCGGCAGAGACTTGGGCTAGAGCGGCTGCACCGCAGCGACGCTCAGCGCGTGAGCATCCAGCAGTTCGCCGTCCAGTAGAAGCGGCTGTGGCCGTTCAAAAGCGGCGTTGAGAGGGCGATCGAGCCGTGCTCGCCGCTGACGGTGACCGAAGCCGTCGCGATCTCGCGAAGGTCGGCGCGCAGCAGCGCTGCGCCGTGGCGGTCGGCCAGCAGCGTGGCGCTTCGCTCGTCCCAGCGCTGCGCGCAGGTGCGCCCGTGCTCGGTTGCTGTCAACGGCGCGTTGAGGACCGCGCAGGCGCCTGCGCCGTCGCGGTTCAGGAGCGCAGTGACGACGCGCGTCGCGGCGGTTCGCAGAGTCGCCGCCGTCGCGCCGGCGTCATCGGCCGCCGCCAGCGGCGCAGCGGCTCCGCCAAGCGCGAGGGCGACGGCGCATGCAACCAGCGACCGGCGGACGGGCATGGCGACACCGTAGCGCTCGCACGGCCGCACAAAGGCAAACGCGGACGCGTGTTCGATCAGTCCGGGGCGAAAACCGGCGTGATCATCTCCTCGAGGCCCGAGTCGAGCACGAGGAGAACCTGGTCGCCGGCCTCGACGACCGTATCTGCCGTCGGCACGAATCCGCGACCATCGCGCAGCACAGAGATGATCAGGCTGCCCTGCGGAAGCTCCACCTCGCCGACGCGTTTGGCGGCCGCCGGCGCGCCTTCCTGGACCTCGAGCTCGATGATCTCGAGCCGCTCCTCCTCGAGCGCAAGAAGGTGGACGAGACCGTAGCGAGGCACCTCGTGCTCGATCAGGCGCAGAATCAGATCCGTTGCCGAGACGACGGGCTGGATGCCGAGCAGCTTGAAGTGCTGGAGGTTGCGGGGGTTGTTGACGCGCGCGATGACCCGCTCGCAGAGGTACTTCTCCTTGGCGACCTGGCAGACGAGCATGTTGTCCTCGTCGTCGCCGGTGACCGCAACGACCAGGTCGGCGCGCTGGATTCCCGCGCGCTCGAGGACCCACAGCTCGGTCGCGTCGCCGTACTGCACAGCGTGCTCGAGCTCTTCCTCGACGATCAGATAGCGCCGGCGGTCGGACTCGAGCAGGGTCACCTCGTGACCCTTGTCGATCAGCTCGCGCGAGAGGTTCAGCCCGACCTTGCCGGAGCCGACGACGATCACATACATCTAGGCCTCCGTCGAAAGCGCCTGATCGAACATCTCGATCGCGTGCTGGGTCGGCGAGATCGTGTGGAGGCCCTGCTCGGCGTACCACGCGGCTCGCGCGGGGTCCATGACGCGGCAGAGCACCTTCTCGACCCCGAACCGCCGCTGGACGATCTGCGACACCGTCAGGTTGGTGTTGTCGCCGTCGGTCGAGGCGATGAACACATCGGCGCGCTGAACGCCGGCCTCGATCAGCGCGTCGACCTCGAGTGCGGTGCCGACCGTGAAGAGACCGCCGGCGTCCTCCCACGTCTGGCCCTCGACTTCGACGAGGCGCTCGTGTGAAAGCGGGTCTTCGTCGAGAACCGACACCTCGTGCCCCCGTGCAAGCGCCCGCTTGGCCACGGCAGCGCCGACGCGGCCAGCTCCAACTATCAGGACGAACATCGCCCGCGGATGCTACTGATCTGCCGCGTCTGCTCGCGTACGCAACGCGGCCCGCGCCGGCGCGGTGAGGATCACGCGGCAGCGGGCGCGAGCGACGACGTAGCGGATCGTCTCAGACACCGTGCTCTCGCCGATCAGCGTGCGCCCGCCGAGCAGCGACCCGGCTCTCGCGCGAGCCCCCTCGTCGGCGCCGAGCACGATCGCCTCGACGCCGCGGCGCTGGGCCTCCTCGACGATCGCCTGGCCGAGGCGGCGCGCGCGGACCGTCGCCGTGGCCACCTCGACACCGTCGTACTCCTCCCCCACCCGCTTGGCACGCGCGAGCGCGGCGCGCGCGGTGCGAAGCTGCGCCTCAGGCAGCGGAGCATCGATCGGCAACGACATCGGCACGCGGAAGATCCATAGCGCCTCGATCGTCGCCGGGTCGATCGCCGCGTCGTCGGCGCTGTCGGGCGAGACGAGCAATGCGGCCGTCTGGACGATGTCGTCGTCAAGAGCGTTACCGAGCAGCGGCACGAGGATCGAGCCGAAGTCGCGCTCGGTGCCGGCGCTTCGCAGCGCCGCCTCGGGCACCGTGACCCGCGCACCGACCGCCTTGCCCTCGCGCTTTCGGTAGAGGACGTAGAACAGGACGCTGCCGAGCACCCAGGCAAGGCCGACGTAGCGGGCGCCGGCGTGGAGCACGATCACCGTGATCCAACCGGCGAGCGACAACAGGGCGCCGGCCGCGGCGGGCAGCGGCAGCACGCCGCCGCCGATGCGGACGCCGCCAGGCATCGAGTACGGGCGCTCGCGGTCGCCCTCGCGATAGCGCAGCACGCAGATCGAGAGGTGGGCGATCGTAAACGCCAGCATCGCGCCGAAGGCGAAGATCCCGAAGAGGAAGTCGAGGTCCGCGAGCACGGCGAGCGCGCCGGCGACGATCGCCGCGATCGCGATCAGCACGAACGGCGTCGAGCGCTGCGGATGAAGACGGCCGAGCGCGCTCGGGATCTGGCGATTTGTCGCAAGCGAGAACGCGAGCCGCGAAAGGCCGAGCATCGCCGCGCGCGCGGCCGCGACGAGCGTCACCGCGGCGGCCGCGGCAACGATGTACTTGAGGGTGTCGCGCAGGGCGGCCGGATGGAAACGCTCGACGATCCCGATCACCGGAGCACCGAGGTAGCGACTCGAGAGGTCCGTGTGGCCGGCGATAACGGGCACGGCCGTGACCGCGACGACCGCCAGGCCGACGTAGACGACGAGGATCGTCAGGTTTGCCCCCCACGTCATCCGCCGAACCGCGGTGCGGCTGATCGAAAGCTCGCCGGAGACACCCGATGCCGACTCCAAGCACATGAAGGCGACGGTCGTGATCGTCAGCGCGTAGATCACGCCCGACCAGCTCGGGGCGCTTCCGAGGTGGACGTGGTCTGAAATCGTCGAGACGTTGAAGAAGAGGACCAGGCCGACGACGATCACGACGAGCTGGATGACCACGTCGAAGACGACGATCGCGAGCAGGCGCCGGCCGTGCTGGAGGGCGTTGAAGCCGAGCGCGTTGGAGATCGCCACGTAGGCGATCACGGCCAGCGCGACGGCGGCGCGCGGGGCGCCGTGGCCGAGCCCACCGGCGAAGGTCGCGAGATAGTCGGCGGCGGTCAGCGCGCAGACCGCGATCAGGATCACGTAGTCAAGGAGCACCGCCGCCGCGGCGATGAAGCTGACCAGCTCGTTGAACGCGTAGCGCGCGAAGACGGTCGACCCGGCCCGCTCGGGGTGCATCTTGGCGCCCTCGAGGTAGGTCATCGCCGTCAGCGCGAAGAACAGGCCGGCCGCGAGGTAGATCAGCGGCGTGAGGCCGAGCGCGTGACCGGAGACGATCCCCAGCGAGAAGTAGAGCGAGCTCGCCAGCGACGTCCAGACGATGACTCCGAGGCGAAGCCATCCGATCGAGGGGGTGGCGCGAACCCAGCTCTGGTTCATCGCGGCGGGCGCCGCTGCGCCACCAACCACAGTCGTCCGAGCCCCGCGCCGACCATCGCCACGCCGAGCACAACGCCGAGGATGGCGCTGCGAAAGACCAGGAGGACCCCCAGTGCAATCATCGCCGCAGAGAGGATTCGGGTGATCCCGTCATGGACGGCCCGCCCTCGTCCCTGCGGCGACGATCGTCGATCCATCGCTAGATGATCAGCGGGATGATCAGGATCGCGACGATGTTCGCGACCTTGATCATCGGGTTGATCGCCGGCCCCGCCGTGTCCTTGAACGGATCGCCGACGGTGTCACCGGTGACGGATGCGGCGTGGGCGTCAGAGCCCTTGCCGCCGAACGCGCCGTCCTCGATCAACTTCTTGGCGTTATCCCAAGCGCCGCCGCCGGCAGTCATCAGCACGGCGAAGAAGAAGCCGACGACGATCACTCCGATCAGCAGGCCGCCGAGCGCCTGGACGCTGATCAAGCCGACGACCAGCGTCAGGAGAATCGGCAGCAGCGACGGCAGGATCATCTCCCGCTGGGCGGTCCGCGTCACGATGTCGACACAGGTCGCGTAGTCGGGCTCATCGGTGCCCTCCATGATGCCGGGCTTCTCGCGGAACTGGCGGCGCACCTCCTCAACGACCGCGCCGCCGGCGCGCCCGACCGCCTCGATCGAAAGCGACGCGAAGAGGCAGACCATCATGCCGCCGAGGATCAGGCCGATCAGCACCGGCGGCTGGTCGATCGAGAAGTTGAAGACCTTGCCCTTCTCGACGAGCTCCTTCTCGAAGCCGGCGAAGAGGACGACCGCGGCGAGCACCGCCGAGCCGATCGCGTAGCCCTTCGTGACGGCCTTCGTCGTGTTGCCGACCGCGTCGAGGCGGTCGGTGACGCTGCGGACCTCTTCCGGCAAATCGGCCATCTCGGCGATGCCGCCGGCGTTGTCGGTGATCGGGCCGAACGCGTCGAGCGCGACGATCAGGCCGGTCAGCGAAAGCTGGCCCATGACCGCGACGCCGATGCCGTAGATCCCGACCGTAGCGCCGCCGGCGAGCTTCCACGAGGCGAGGATCCCGAGCACGAGCACGATCGCCGGCAGCGCCGTCGCCTGCAGTCCGGAGGCGAAGCCCTGGATGATGTTCGTCGCGTGGCCGGTGAGCGATGCGCGCGAGGTCTTCTTGACCGGCGAGAAGCGCGTCGACGTGTAGTAGTCGGTGATCACGAA
>DATGHN010000074.1:0-12880 GCA_035308005.1 Solirubrobacteraceae bacterium | reverse complement strand
CCGCGGCGGCGCTTAACGACCTTCGCGCCGGGCGCTTCGACGGAGCGGCCGTGATCGACCTTTCCGTCGAGCGCACCTAGCGCGAAGGTGCTACTCGGATCCCCGCGCGCTGCGGCGCGCGGTCTTGCTCACCAGGTGCCGTTGTTGCAGCCGCCGTGCTGGCCGGTGCTCGGCGTGCAGCTGCGAGTCATCTGCCCGTTCAGCCGGGTGATGCTGAACCTCTCGGAATCGTTGGCCGAGCTCGTGGTCACGGTGTAGCCAGTGCTCGTGACGTTGGTGACGCCGACGACGTAGGCGTTGGCGCCGCCGTTGGAAGTCGTCTGAATCGTCGAGTCATAGGTCGGCAGCGCTGAGGCGGTGAGGCCCACGTAGCTGCCGCTGTGATCCGTCGCGTAGTCCTCGACGGCGATCTGCGCGGAATGTGCGAGCTCCTTGGCCGACGCGTCGAAGGCCTTGCTCGTCTGGTTAAGGAACGACGGGATTGCGATCGCGGCGAGGACGCCGATGATCAGGATGACGACGAGGATCTCGATGAGTGTGAAGCCATCCTCGCCACCGATGCTTTGAAGTCGTGCTCGCACGCGAATTCCTTTCCGGTCGCGAGTGCCGCGCCGCGGGTTTTCACTGACCCCCGGCGCGGACCCGCTTCATTGACACCCACCTGACGGCCTTTTTTCGTGCGGCCGTCTTCGATGAACGCGCGCGTCGCCCTGCTTTTTTGCACCCCCGACGAACGTCCAGGCGCGCCCGAGCGCCCGCTCAGGAGCTGCCGTACCAGGTGTCGCTGAAGCTGCTCCCGCCGGCGCCAAGAGCGCTCGGCAATGCGAGCAGGTGGGGGTTCTGTGCCTGCGTCCCCTCCATCTGCAGAGGCGAGCCGTTGACCGCTGAAATCGAGCCGGTGATGCCGCCGGCCGTCGCACTCGCGCCGGTGATGGTGGCCGTGCCGAAGTCGGCCAGCGAGGTGAGGCAGCCCGAGCCGCCCGAGCAGAGACTCGGGCGCTCGACGATCCACTCCGCCGAGCTCTCTGCCGGCGTTGGAGTCGGAGCATTCGTTACCGCGGTGAACGTCCAGCCCCGCGAGTTGTCCTGCAGCGTCAGCGTCCACGTGCTACCCGACACGCTCACAGACCCCGTCATCGAGTCGCCAGGCAGGACGGTGTGGCCGATGACCTGCGTTGCAGCCGGAAAGAACTCCGACCAGGCGTAATAGCTCGGGCTTCCGCTGGCGCAGTCGCTCTCGGTGCCGTCCTGCTCGACGGTGGAGCTGTTGGCGCCGTCGATGCCAACCCAGACCGAGGAGTAATACGCGCCTGGCCCGGGGCACCTGGCCGGCGGGACGATCCAGCTCCCAGTCACCATCGTGTACAACGTGCCACTCTGATCCGCCTCATAGCCCGACCAGTTCGTGCTGCCTGCGTCGCCGCCGACGACGAGCGACGCCGCGCTGGACGTTGCCGGGCTGCCGAATCCGTTGCTGAAGACGGCGCGGTACTGATCGCCGCTCTCGGCCGTCTGGGCGCTGAGGCTGTAGGTCGCCGAGGTCGCGCCCGAAATGTCGCCCCAGGTGCCGCCTTCGTCCGTCGAGACCTCCCACTGCACGCTCGGCGTCGGCACGCCGCTGGCGGCGGCCGTGAAGCTGATCGTCGAGCCCGCCGCCGCCGCCAGGTTCGACGGCTCCTGCGTGATCTGCGGAGGCGTGCCGCTTGAGAGCACGCTGAGCGTCGCCGCGTTTGATGTCGCAGCTCCGGCGGCATTGGTGAACACCGCCTCGAACTCATCGCCCGATTGGCTCGCCGCGGCGGGGAACGAGTAGGTCGGGGACGTCGCGCCGGGAACCTGCGTCCAGCTCCCACCGCCGTCGGTCGAGTCGTACCACTGAACGCCCGGCGTCGGCGCGCCCGTCGCAGCGGCCGTGAAGGTGGCGGTCTGGCCGGCGATCACGGTCTGCGCCGAGGGCTGCGTAGCGATTGCCGGGCGGGTCGGTGAAACGCTCACCGTCAGCATCGCCGCGCTGGTCGTTGCGCTGCCGAGCGAGTTCGTGAAGACGGCTCGGAACTCGGCGCCGCTCTGCGCTTGCGTCGTTGGGCTGAACGTGTAGCTCGCCGAGGTCGCATCAGGTACCGGCGTCCAGCTCCCGCCACCGTCTGTGGACTCTTCCCACTGCACGGTGGGCGTGGGCTGGCCCGAGGCCGCGGCGCTGAAGGTGACCGATTGGTTGACGACGGCTCCCTGGTTGATTGGCTGCGTCGTGACCTGCGGGGCCTGGTTGAGCGCGCTGACCGTGAGCGTCGCGGCTGCGCTCGCGACCGAGCCCGCCACGTTGGTGAAAACGGCACGGAACTGGTCCCCGCTTTCGTTCACGGTTACCGCGGCGATCGAGTAGCTCGTCGTGGCCGCACCGGTGATGTTGCTCCACGTCGCACCGCCGTCGACCGAGAGCTGCCACTGGACGCTCGGCGCGGGCGAGCCCGACGCGGAAGCGGTGAACGCGGCGCTCGTCCCGCTCGCGGCGGACACGCTGGCGGGATTGGTGAGGATCGCGACGGCGATGATCGCCGGCGAGGCCGCGCTCTGCACGTTCAAGAGCGCAGGCGCGGTCGTCACCGACCCCTTGCTGTTGCTGAAGACCGCGCGGTACTCCCAGCCGCTCTGGTTGGGCGCCGCCGCGAAGACGAGGGTGTCCGAGGTGGCTCCCGGCATTGGCGCCCAGCGGCGACCGCGGTCCTCTGAGACTTGCCAGTGCACGCTGGGCTTCGGCTTGCCGCGCGCTGCCGCAGCGAGGCTGACGGTCGCCCCTACTGCGACCGTGGCGTTCGACGGCTCGAGGGTGATCTGGGGAGCGCCGGGCCGGGCGGCGGCGACCTCGATGACGGTCACCGGAGCGGCGCTCGTGCGCGATCCGCCGCCGCTGGCCGTCAGGTCGAAGCGGAACGAGCGGTCCGACGCGGTGCGGTTGCGCGGGAGCGTCACGACCGTGCTGACCTTGCCCGAGCCACAGGCCTTTTGAGCCGGCGAGCGGCCGAGGCTTGCGGCGAACGTGAACGTGCAGGTCGATGCGTGCGCTACCACGGCGGTGAGCTTGACCTGGCCACCGGCCGCGGGAACGCGCGACGGGGCCGCTGTGAAGAGCCCGATGCGAAGCGTCGTGTGGCGCGAGCGCAGCGCGATCATCGGCGCCGATGCGTGGCTCGCGGCGAGGCGGATGCGCATTGGTGCAGCGGTCTTCGCGGTCACACCCGCCCCCGCAGAGATCGCGCCTGCCGCCGCGGCAAGTGCACAAAGCGCTGCGGCGCCGCGACGCGCACGCACTCGCGCTGCGGGCGTCAAAGCCGCTCTGCTCTCCGCCCGTGCGCAGCCGGGCGGCCGGTCCGTGGTCGAGGTCATCGCCGAGATCCGTTCGGTCTTTCGGCTCGCGATCATAGCGGCGGAGGGCGCCCCTAAAAGGGGGTTTTTCCGCTGATAACAGCGATCCGGGTACGCGCTGCCGGTCCTGCGTCGAGCGGCGGCCCGGAAGCACCCGGCGGGGTGCGCTAGCGTGCGCTGCAGCGATGACAGCTGCCGGCGAAACGCTTGCGAACCTCTACCTCGGCGGCGATCGCGATGCGCTCGTGCTCGCAGACGGCGGGCAGCGGATCTCGCATGACCGCCTCGCCGAGCTCGTAGATGACGTCGCGCGCCAGCTGAGCGCCCGCGGCGTCGCGCGCGGCGATCGCGTTGCGCTCGTGATCCCGGAAGAACCCGATCTCGTTCCGCTGCTGCTCGGCGTCGCAACGCTCGGCGCGGCCGCAGCGCCGCTGAACCCCGCCTACACGCGCGACGAGTTCGCCTTCTACTTCGATGACCTCGCACCGGCGGCGGTGATCGTGCCGGAGGGCGACTGCGCGCTCGCACGCGAGGCGGCGGGCGATTCGATGCGCGTGATCGAGGCGCGCGGGGGCGCACTGGACGGTCCAGCCGCGGCGTACGAGCAGGCCGATCCGGACGACATCGCGCTACTGCTCCACACCAGCGGCACAACGAGCCGGCCCAAGCAGGTTCCGCTCCGTCACCGCAACCTGACCGCGTCGGCGCGCTCGATCGCCGCGTTCTATGAGTTGGGTCCGGATGACGTCGCGTTTCGCGCGATGCCGCTGTTTCACGTCCACGGGCTCGTCGCCTCGACGCTGGCTTCGCTGTCCGTCGGGGGATCGGTGGTCGTCGGCAAGCGCGTGCTCCCGCGGCGGCTGTGGGGGCAGCTCGCCGAATATGGCGCGACCTGGATCTCGGCCGGACCGACGCTCCATACGATGGCGCTCGAGCATCGCGGCGAGGACGAGCGCGGGCCTGACACGCTTCGCTTCGTGCGCTCCTGCAGCTCGGCGCTCTCGCCTGATCTCCTCGCGCGCTGCGAGGACGCCTACGGGGTGCCGATGCTCGAGGCCTACGGCATGACCGAGGCCAGCCACCAGATGACGTCGAACCCCCTCCCCCCGGCTCCGCACGTGCCCAACTCGGTCGGCGTGTCGGCGGGAGCCGAGATCCGCACGGTCGATGAGGCCGGATGCGACGTTGAGGTCGGGGAGGTCGTGATCCGCGGGCCCGGCGTGATGTCCGGCTACCTCGCCAACGACGAGGCGAACGCCGTGGCGTTCGTCGACGGCTGGTTTCGCACCGGCGATCGCGGGCGCATCGACGGCGGTTATCTGTATCTCGAGGGCCGCATCAAAGAGCTGATCATCCGCGGCGGCGAGAACATCTCCCCCGGGGAGATCGAGGACGCACTGAAGGCCCACGGCTCGGTCCTCGACGCCGTCGCCTTCGGGATCGCGAGCGAGAAGTACGGCGAGGAGGTCGGCGCCGCGGTAGCGCTGCGCGAGGGCGTCGATGAGAAGGCGCTTCAGACCCACTGCCGCGAGCGGCTGGCGGCATTCAAGGTTCCGGTTGCGATCTACGTGCTGCCGGAGATCCCGCGCACAGCGACCGGGAAGGTCCAGCGCCGCCGCATCGCAGAACGCATCCTCGGATGAGGTTCGCGGTCGTCGGGGCCGGTGCGATCGGCGCCTACCTCGGCGCAAGGCTGCTGGAGGGAGGGTCCGATGTCGTACTGATCGCGCGCGGCGAGCACCTCGCGGCGATCCGCCGCAATGGGCTGCGCGTGCTGTCCGATCGCGGCGATGTCGCGGTCGCCGTCGAGGCCAGCGACGACCTGGCGGCGATCGCCGGCGCCGACGTCGTGATCGTGGCGCTCAAGGCCTACAGCATCCCCGCGGTCGCGCCGGCGATCGGCGAGCTGCTCACCCCTGGGGCAGCCACGATCTGGGCTCAGAACGGGATCCCGTGGTGGTATTTCCGCGATCACGGCGGCGAGCTCGACGGCCTCGCACTCGACTCGGTTGACCCAGGTGGTGTGATCGCGGCGGCGATCCCGCCCGGCTCGGCAATCGGCACGGTCGTCTACTGCTCGGCAGAGATCGTCGAACCCGGCGTGGTCCGCCATGTCGAGGGCACGCGGTTCACGCTCGGCGAGCCCGGTGGGAGTCGCAGCGAGCGCTGCGAAGCGATCTCCGAGGCGTTCCGCACCGGTGGCCTGCGTGCGCCGGTCGTCGAAAACGTGCGCACCGAGATCTGGCTCAAGCTGTTCGGCAACGCGACGTTCAACCCCGTATCGGCGCTGACCGGCGCGACGCTTCGCCAGTTCGGCGACCTCGCCGAGATGCGCGCGCTGATGCTCGACGCTTTCGGCGAGATCGCGACCGTCGCGCGGGCGCTCGGAGCGGAGCCCGCGGTGTCGCTCGAGCGGCGCCTCGAGGGAGCGATTGAGGTCGGCGACCATAAGACGTCGATGCTCCAGGACCTCGAGGTTGGCAAGCCGCTCGAATATCAGTGCATGACAGGGGCGATCATCGAGATCGCCAGGCGCCTTGACATCGAGGTGCCGCGCGTCGAGGCGATCCACGCCTGCGTCGCTCTGCTCGACCATTGCGCGAGCGTCGCGGCGGGCGGCTAGGTGTCAGTCGTTGGCCGCGAGGAAGTCCTCGACGAGAGCGAGGAAGCGCTCGGGCTGCTCGAGATGCGGCGTGTGACTCGCCCCCTCGAATAGCTCCCAGCGCGCGCCCGCGATCGCCTCGACGAGCGGACGCACGACCTCCGGCGTCGCCTCGTCGTGCTCGCCGGAGATGACCAGCACCGGCACCTCGACATCCGCAAGGCGCGGTGTGACGTCCCAGCCGCGCAGCGTCCCGACAACGTGGAACTCGCTCGGCCCGTTCATCGTCTGGTAGACGGTCGGGTCGGCGGCCATCTGAGAGAAGCTGCGAGACAGGCAGTCCGGGAACGGGATGCGACACAGGTGACGCTCGTAGAAGCGCATCACCGCGTCCGAATAGTCCGGGCTGTCGGTCGTGCCGGCCTCCTCGTGCTGGGTCAGGGCCGCCTGGACGTCCGCGGGCAACATCGCGCGGAGCCGACCGGTCTCGCTGACCCATAGCTCAATCGAGGCAGGAGAGTCCGCGATTACCAGCGCGCGCAGACCCGCCGGCCGCTCGACGGCGTGCTCCATCGCCAGCATCCCGCCCCAGGACTGGCCGAGGAGGTGGTAGCGCGCGCCGATGCCGAGATGCTCGAGCAGGGCGACGAGCTCGCGTTTGAAGAGATCGACGCTCCAGAACTCGCTCGGCGCCTCCGGCAGGTGCTCGGAGTGCCCGCAGCCGAGCTGGTCGTAGAGGATGCACGGGCGCCCCGCGCGCTCAGCGAGCTCGGCGATCGGCTCGACGTAGTCGTGCGCCGCGCCCGGACCGCCATGGAGGATCACAAGCGGCACCGGCGCCCAGTCGAGGGCGCCCTGGACGAAGTACCACGTGCTGTGGCCGTCCCATTCGAACGTGCCCTCGGTCGTCACGACGACACGATCATCTCCGACCGCCCGCTCCGTGTCGAGGCCGCACTCAGGCCCGCTCGTTCGCCGCGAACATGCGTCGCACGTACCAGTCATCGAAGGCCGCGACGTTGTACTCGCGGCTCGGCGCATACGGGCCTGGCACGAACGCCGGACTGCGCACCCCGGCGTGGTTGCGCTCGCAGAGGTCCCAGTCCTGCTCGCTCGTCAGCTGCCAGAACGGGAGCAGGCGCTCGAGTTCGTAGTCGACGCCTTCAACCGCGTCGCGGTCGACCAGCCAACGCACGCGGATCGCGGTCTCATGCGGGCTGCGCGGCGCAAGCTGGGTGAGGACGGCGTGATCGGCGCTCGCGTGGCACCAGAAGTTGGGAACCGCCCTGATGCGAAGCGTGCCGACATCGTGCTCGGCGTAGCGGCCCATCAGCGGCGCAACCGCTTCGCCGTCGATCGACTCGGTCACGAAGCCCGGCGCGAGCGGGGTGCGGTTCGCCGACCACCAGCGATCGGGCGCCGGGAACGCATAGAGGCCGGGAGCGGCGTGCTCGTCGGCGGCGCCCCCGGCGTCGCCCATGGCGCGCTCGTGCTCGCTGGCCCTGCTTTGCGCAAGCTCGCGCCACTGCGCTGTCGCAGGGGCGGCGTCGAAGTTGGCGAGTACGTACTGCGGGTGTCCGCTGTGGCAGTGCCAGCACTCGCGATTGTTGTGCCAGACGAGCTTCCAGTTGGCGGCCACCTGGTAGTCGATCTCGTGCGCGACTTTGGCCCGCTCGAGCCCGGCCGGCACGAGCGCCGAACGAAGCGCTCGCGCCGCCTCGTCAAACGGCCCCGACGGTTCGTCGAGGCAGACGAATATCAGGCCACCGGCCTCAGCCACGTGTGCCTTGCGAAGTCCGAGGCCTGAGCGCTCGAGCGGCTCTTCCATCGCGCCGCAGCGCTCGAGAGCGCCGTCGAGCGCGTAGGTCCACTGGTGGTAGGGACAGACCCAGCGCGAGGCCTCTCCCGCCGCTCGCTGGCAGATGCGCATGCCGCGGTGGCGGCAGACGTTGTGGAGCGCCTCAAGCCCGCCGCTGGCGGTGCGTACGACGATCACCGAGTCCTCGGCCATCTCGAAGGTGAAGAACTCGCCGGGTTTGGCGACGCTGGCGCTCAGGCCCGCAAAGAGCCAGCTCGTGCGCCAGATCGTGGTCACCTCGCGAGCGAAGATCGCCTGCTCGACGTGGAAGGCGCGCGGCAGCGCGTACCCGGGCACGCGCTCGGCGAGCGCAGCGCGGAGCACCAGCGCGGAGTCGCTCATCCCGATTCGGCGTGGGCTGAGCCGACGACTTCCTCGAGCAGCGCGCGGTAGCTCTCGAGCCCCGGTACCTCGAGGCCGACGACCTTGCCGCGATCGTCGATCAGGCGGAGTTGCACCGCGGCCGCCCAGTCCGGGTTGTTCTCGAAGGCCGCCACCTCCTCGGCGCTCATCGGCCCACCCTGAGCCTCGAGCGTCCGCAGCGACACCTCGCTCAGCTTGGCGCGGTAGCCGGGATCGGTGGCGACGAGGTATCGCTTTGCCGGGACGTGCTGCTCGGCGAGCCAGGCAGGCCGAGCGCCGACGCGCGGCTGTAGCCAGCGTCTGCCCTCGGCGCCGTGATGCTCGCCCGGCCTGTCATAGACGACGCCCGCGACAGCCGGAGCGCGCGCGATGTCGTGCAGCAGACAGGCCACGACGAACTCGTCGTCGTCGCTCTCGCCGCTTGCGATCCACGCGCACTGCAGAGCGTGCTCGAGCTGGTCGACCGGCTCACCGTCGTAAGGAAGGCCGGCCATCGACTCACACGCCGCGAGGATCTCATCGACAGTCTCGCGAGCGGTCATTCCCAGGGAAGCGTGTAGAGCTTGGTGAACGACATCGCGCGGATCGCCTCGCGCACGCCCTCCTTGACGCCGAGGCCACTGTCCCCCACTCCGCCGAACGGCGTCAGCTCCGTCCGCCAGCCCGGTACCTCGCGGATGTTCACGCTGCCGGCGCGAAGCTCGCGAATACAGCGTGCGATCGCGCGCCAGTCAAACGTGCAGACGGCGCTTGAGAGCGCGTAAGGCGTCGAGTTGGCGACGGCGATCGCCTCGTCGAGGTCGCGCACGCGGATGATCGGGGCGACCGGGCCAAAGGTCTCCCTGGCGACGAGCGTCGCCGTCGGCGGGACGTGGTCGAGCACCGCGGGTGTTAGAAGCGCTCGGTCGCGCGCACCGCCGGTCAGAAGCCGCGCCCCGCGTGAGACGGCATCCTCGACGCGCCGGTCGATCTCAAGCGCAGCGCGCTCATCAATGACGGTGCCGACGTCGGTCGACTCCTCCGTCGGATCTCCCGCCACAAGCGCGGCGGCTCCAGCGGCGACCCGCTCGGCGAGCTCGTCGGCAATCGATTCGACGGCGATGACGCGCTTGACCGCGGTGCAGCGCTGTCCGGAGTTCTGAAACGCGCCGCGCACCGCGAGACCGGCTGCCTCGTCGAGGTCGGCGTCGGACAGGACGAGCAGCGGGTCGTTGCCGCCAAGCTCGAGGACCGCGCGGCGGTATCCGAGCCGGGCGGCGATCGCCTTGCCAACGGCTACGCCACCCGTGAACGAGATCACCTCAACCGCCGGATGCCCAAGGAACGAGTCGAGGATCCCGGCCGGGTCCCCGCACACGACCTGCGCCGCTTCGGGCGCGAGGCCCGCCTCGTGCAAGACGCCGAGCAACTCGAGCGCACTTAGTGGCGTCTTCTCGGACGGCTTGAGGACTATCGGCGCGCCCGCCGCGATCGCGGGCGCGATCTTATGGGCGACCTGGTTGAGGGGATGGTTGAAGGGTGTTATCGCCGCGACGAGTCCCACAGGAACGCTCAACGTGTGCGCGCGGCGGTTGCGCCCGTGCGCACTGATATCGCCGGCGAACGTTTCGCCGTCGTCGCGGAGCGCCTCGATCGCGGCGAAGCGGAAGACGTCGCAGGCGCGCCCCACCTCGTGGCGAGTGTCCTTGAGGCACAGCCCCGACTCGTCGGTGATCAGCTCGGCGAGCGCGTCGCGGCGCGCCGCGAGCAGCTCAGCCACCGTAAAGAGGATCCGCGAGCGCTCGTGGCGCGAGAGATCGCCGCCGTCCGCGGCGTCGAGCATGGCCCGCGTCTGGCGAGCATCCGACACCGGAGCCTCGCCGACGAGCTTGCCCGAGTAGGGGGAGTACACCGCGATCGTGTCGGTCAGTGTCACGTCGCTTCGGCGGTCGCGTTGAGGAGTAGGTCGTGCAGGTCGGCGCTGCGCAGATCGCGCCCGTCCAGGGCGCCGTCCGCGAGGCGGTGGCTGAAGATCATCGGCACCGTCCGCTCGTGCACTCCGCCGTGCGAGCGAAGCGCGCCGTGGAGTGCGCTGAGGTCGTGGGACTCGCGCGACTTGCCGAGTGCCGTGTCCCCGTCGGCGAGCACGATCAGGTCGCCGATCCGGTCGGCAGGCAAGTCGAATGCGTCGGCCGCCGCAAAGCGGTCGAGGACCGCCTCGACCCCGGTCAGGCCGGCGAGCACCCCTCGCGCTGCCTCGAGCTCACCGAGGTCGTCGAGGTGTACCCAGGCGAGCGATCCAAGCGCCGCATGGTGTGCGACGTATGGATCTGTGATCGGGCACAGCGTGTGGGCGCTTCGCACGCCGTGCTCGGCGAGGGCGTCGTCGAGGAAGCGGACGTTTGGACTTCCGTCCGCGCTCGTTTTGGCGCGCATTCCGTGGTCGGCGGCAAGCCCGATCACGAACCCAGCGTCGAGCGCTCGCCCGATCGCGCCGTCGATCGCGCGGTAGAACTCGTCAGCGATCGCCTCCCCGGGCGCCGCGGAGTGCTGGACGTAGTCGGTGAGTGACGCGTAGACGAGCTGCGCGTCGATTCGCTTGGCCAGCGCGACGGCGAGGTCGACCGTGTAGACCGACAACCGCCAGTCATAGATGTCGGGGTTGGGCGCGCCGACGACGTCGGTTATGCGCGTCCCGTC
Organism: Solirubrobacteraceae bacterium; assembly: GCA_035308005.1. Lineage (GTDB taxonomy): Bacteria > Actinomycetota > Thermoleophilia > Solirubrobacterales > Solirubrobacteraceae > Palsa-513. The sequence continues at coordinate 2,015 of DATGHN010000074.1, read as the reverse complement.
GGGCAGCGTCTGCTCATGGGCCAACTCGGCGCTGAAAGCCGGCACACCGCCGGTGGCAAGCAGCGCGCGAAGCTTGTCCTTGGCGGTCACGCACAGGACGCTGACCCCGGCCTGCTGCGCCGCGTCATAGATAGTCGTCGCGCGCAGGAAGCTCGGGTCGGTCACCTGCACCTCGTTGCCGCTTTCGTCGCGATAGTGGTTGCCGGCGATGCCGTGGTGAGCGGCACTCACGCCCGTGACGATCGTGACGTTGTTGGGATTGGTGAATGTCGGCACCTGCGCACGGGCGAACACGTAGGTGCCCTCTTCGGCGATCGCCTTCGCGAGGCGCGGCATCAGCGCGCGCGCGAGTGCGTCGTCGACATAGGCGGGATCCCACCCATCAGCGCAGATCGCAAGGAGGCGGCGCGTGGGCACGCGATAGCGGCGCCCGTTGGCGACAAAGGTCGAGGCCATCGGCGGCGACTCTACAAGCGCCCTCCGCCCGCACCAATCGCTCCGGGTCAACGGTTACTTGATGGCAACATCCTGGCGCCGGGCAATCGAATTGCATCTTGCCCGTGACGGCCACGCGAGAGACGATCGAGGCAGACCTCTGCGTCGTGGGCGCCGGAATCGTCGGCCTGGCTCTTGCTCACGAGGCCCGCCGGCGCGGGCTGAGCGTCGTGATTCTCGAGCGAGACGGCGCAGCTGTCGGGGCTAGCGTGCGCAACTTCGGTCACGTCTTCGTGACCGGCGTGGCCGACGGCGACGACCTCGACTGCGCGCTGCGGTCCCGCGCGCGCTGGCTCGAGCTGGCCAGAATCGGCGGGCCGCCGGTTCTCGAGGCGGGAACACTCGTGCTCGCCCGAGCTGAGGACGAGCTTTCGGTGATCGAAGGCGTGGCCGCCAACCCCGACCGCAAAGCGAGAGTCCTGAGCGGCGACGAGATCGAGGGCCTCGCGCCGATTCCGACCGACACGGTTGTCGGCGGGCTTCGCTGTGAGCTGGACGTCCGCGTCGACCCCCGCGCGGCTGCAGGCACGCTGGCACGAATGCTCGAGGACGACGACGGCGCGAACGTTCGCTGGGGCGAGCGCGTCGAGGACGCGGAGCCGGGTCTTGTGCACGCTGCGACGGTCACCGTGCGGGCTCCGCGAGCGCTCTTCTGCCCGGGACCCGACCACGACACCCTCCCGCGGACGCTGCGCTCGGGCATGCCCGAGCTGACTCGCTGCAAGCTGCAGATGCTTCGCGTCGCCGCCCCCGACGGTCGGCGCTTCACGCCCGTGCTGATGACCGGCCTGAGCATGGTCCGCTACCCCGCCTTCACGGCGCAGCTGGGTTCGGCTGCGCTGCTCGCGCGCCTACGCGCCGAGCGCGGCGAGCTGATCGCTGCCGGGATTCACCTGATCGTCGCCCAGCTTCCTGACGGCGACTTGATCATCGGCGACACGCACAGCTACGGGGATACGCCCACGCCGTTCGCGGAGGCGAGGCTTGATGAGCTGCTGCTCGATGAGGCGCGCGTCCTACTGGGCGCGGCGCAGCTCGAGGTGCGCGAGCGCTGGATCGGCCTCTACCCTTCGGCGAGCACGGGCGGCCACTTCGCCGTCTGGTCGCCCTTCGCCGGCAGCGCAATCGTCGAGGTCATCTCAGGACTCGGCATGACGATGGCCTTCGGGCGGGCCGCGGCTGTTCTGGACTCGCTCGAGCCCGCCTGACTCGCGCAAAACGGCCGCTAAGAAACGCGGCCTAGCAGGGCTTTCCTCGAGTGGGCGATACTGGGCTCGAACCAGTGACCTCCGCCTTGTCGAGGCGGCGCTCTCCCAGCTGAGCTAATCGCCCTGGGAGGCGTAAATGTAGCGTGCTCGTGGGCCGCGCGAAGGGCTACAGTTACGCGTGTGAGACGGACACGGGCACTGAGTGCCGCGCTCATCGCCGGGGGACTGGCAGCCATGGCCGCCGGCGCCGTGGCCACGGCGTCCACGCCACCAAGTCTTCGGGTGACGCCGGGCTCGGGGACCCGCTTGACC
>DATGHN010000073.1:0-32476 GCA_035308005.1 Solirubrobacteraceae bacterium | reverse complement strand
CGCCCATCTCCCGACCGAGCTGGTATGGGTGCACGTGACCGCGGCGTCGCTGTGCTGGCTCTGCGTGCTGTGGGCAATCGCCGCGATCGGGCACCCCGAGCCGCGCGAGGCGCGCAAACGCCCCCAAATTCGGGCGTCTGTGGAGCATCCGGCCGTCGCAACATCCGGTAGGAGCGCTAGCTTTGGCCAAGCATCTGACCATCTGAGAGGAGTGTCATGACGAAGAACGAGCTCGCGGGCAAGGTTGCGGACAGCGCCGGTTTGGGGGTTGGCCAGGCCAAGAACGCCGTCGACGCGGTGTTCGACGCGATCGCGGCCCAACTCGCCTCGGGCGGCGAGGTCGCGGTGGCCGGATTCGGCAAGTTCGCGGTCAGCCATCGCGCAGCACGCAGTGGGCGCAACCCCGCCACCGGCGCGACCATCCACATCGCCGCCAGCAAGGCGGCCAAGTTCTCGGCAGCGAGCGCGCTGAAGAAGCAGCTGAACCCCTGATCCAGCGGCGCCTTCGGCGCAGGGAAGCTCGCCCGGGAACGGGCGAGCGCGCGGCAGCGCCACGCTGACTGCGGCAGAATCGCTGCATGCGCGTCACCGCTCGTGCTGACTACGCGGTTCGCGCCGTGATCGAGTTGGCCGGTGCCGGTTCGGGCTCCCCGCGCAAGGCGGATTCGCTCGCGGGTGCCCAGGGCATCCCGCTTTCGTTCCTCGAGAACATCCTCAACCAGCTGAAGAGCGCGGGGATCGTGCGGTCACAGCGTGGGCCGGAGGGTGGCTGGTGGCTTGCCCGCCCGCCGGAAGAGCTCACGCTTGCGGATGTCATCCGCGCTGTCGAGGGGCCGCTCGCGAGCGTTCGCGGCGAGCGGCCCGAGCATCTCGACTACGACGGCTCGGCCGAGGCTCTGCAAGACGTCTGGATCGCGCTGCGCGCAAACATCCGCGCGGTTCTCGAGAGCGTCACGGTGGCCGACGTCGCGAAGGGCCATCTGCCCCGCCGGGTGGCCGCGCTGGCGCGCGAGCCCGCCGCCTGGACGAGCGGCTGAGCGCTCGGCACAAACGGATCTGAACACGCCGCGTCGCCAAAAGGTGCGGCCTGTTACGAGTGCCTAACGCAGCGCATCGGCGCTGCCTCGCCGCGGGTTGTGGTGGTCGATATGTCGACCCTTGCGAGGAGGTTCTCGATGCGAACGAAGGTCTATCGTGCCGCCGCGGTCCTCTCCGCGTGCGCCATTGCAGCAGTGGGCGCGGCTGTCGCCATGGCGGCGCCGCGGCACGCTTTCCACTACCGCGTGATCACGATTCACGCCCAGCCCGATCCGATCACCGCCGGCGATCCGGTGACGATCTTCGGGCGCCTGTTCGGTCCTCGACGCGCCGACCGGCTGGTGATCCTCTACCACCGCGGACCCGGGCGCTTCGCGCGCTTCGTCCCGATCCAGTCAACCCACACCGACAGCACCGGTGCCTACGAGTTCGACCGCGCGGACGGCACCGTGGACACGAACCGCTTCTGGTTCGTCGCCGCGGCGCGCGTGCGCAGTCGAGTCGTCGCCGAGCGCGTGATGGCGCAGGTCACTCTCAACGTCACAGGCCCGGGAGGGGTTTCTGAGCCGAACGGCTCGGTGCTTCAGACCGGTCGCGGCTATCGCTACACGTTCGCCGGCACGGTCACCCCGGGCCGCACGGGCGCGTCCGTCGTGCTTCAGCGCCAGAACGGCAACAACGGCAACAACTGGAACACGATCGACCGCGGCAGCGTCGATGCCAGCGGCAACTACTCGATCACGCACGTCTTCGTGGTCCCGAGCAGCCAGGACGGGGACGCGACGATCCGCGTGCTTTTGCGCAACGACGTCCTCAACGTCGACAGCCCTTCGGACACGCTGTCGTATGAGATCGAGCAGACCCAGAATTCCAAGCTGACGATCAACGCCAAGGACAATCCCATCGTCGAGGGTTCTTCCGACACGATCTACGGCGTCGACGCCGCCGGCCAGGGACAGCTGCTGACGCTGTATGCGCGCACCTATCGCGGCGGCGGCTTCCAGCCGATCGCGACGACGCGCAGCGGCAGCGGCGGCGCGTACTCATTCGGGGTGTCGCCGATCTACAACACCGGCTACCGCGTGGTCGCGTCCCTGCCGCCGGCGCATCACAGCCCGCACGGCAAGACCGCCTCGGCGGGCGCCACCGGCGCAACCGGAACAACGGGATCGACCGGAAGCACCGGCTCGACCGGAAGCACCGGCTCGACGGGAAGCACCGGAAGCACCGGTAGCACCGGCTCGACCGGTAGCACCGGCTCGACCGGTCCGCGCTCGACTCGAAGCTCGGCGGTCCTGTTCGTGGGCGTTCAGGTCGCGCTCACCGCGCAGGCCTCGGCGACGACGGTCAGCCAGGGCCAGCCGGTCACGTTCTCCGGAACGCTGGCGCCCGACAAGACGGGGCACTTCATCTACCTGGAGCGCCTCAATGAGGCCGGCGACGCGTGGCACATCATCGCCGTCGCGCAGGTCGGCCCGAACTCCGTCTATGCGATCCCGTACCGGTTCTTCGAGCCCGGTACGGAGTACGTTCGCGTGAAGTTCCCGGGCGGTCCGGACAACCAGGGCGCCGTGAGCTCGCCGTTCAAGATCACGGTCAACCTAATCCCGGCCAGCTCGCTGGTTCCATCAACCGGGTGATGATTCCGCACACCTGTTGAGCGTGGAGGGGCCGTTCCGTTCGCGGGGCGGCCCCTTCTCGCGTTCGGCGGGGCTGCCTTAAAAGTTTGACGAGGCGCCGCCCGGGCGGAGCGGCGCCTCGCGCGTGGCCGCTGCCGGCCCTCAGAAACCGACGGGGTGGCGCACGACGAAGCCGGCGAACTCCCCGCCTCCGTCTCCCCAGCGCGAACCGTCTTCGGACAGCGCGACCGTGTCGAAGCGGCGGCCATCGATCGTCATCCACGCGTGTCCGGCGTTGGCGTAGATGGTGATGTACTGGCCGGGGCCGGGGGCTCCGTAGCTCATCAGACCCGAGGAGTCCTCGGGAACGCTGAGCAGGCCCGCAGCGTGAAGGACGTAGGAAACCGATCCGGAGCAGTCGTAGCCGGGCGAGACCCACGAGCCGTGTCCGCCGCCCCAGATGTAGGGAAGCGTTGCGATGTTGTCAGCCGCGGCGACCATCTCGTCGAGCGCGTTCTGCACGTAGCCCGGGGCTGTCGCGCTGACTGTGCCGTCGGTGGCCGAGGTGTCGGTTGTGGCGGCCGTCGTGGTCGTCGCGTCCGCGGGTGCGGGCGTGTCGGTCGCTGGCGTCGCGGTGTCCGCGGTGACGGGTGTGACCGGTCCGTTGGTGCCACCGTCGCCGATCGGCGCCTGCAGCGTCGGACCGTCGCCGAGGCCGAGCGCGATCCGCGTCGCCGGACCCACGACGCCGTCGGACGTGAGCCCGTGCGCGCTCTGGAAGGACTCGACGGCCGCGATCGTAGCCGCGCCAAACGTCCCGTCCGCGGGAATCCCGAGGGCCTGCTGGAGCGCCAGCACCTGCGAGGGGTCGGGCGCCGTGGTCGTCGTCTGAAGGGCCGAGGCCTCGTGGGCGACGGCGCCCGTCGCCGGGCTCGCGTCGGACGTCAGCGTCGCCTGCGTGACGGCGCGCTCGCGAGCGTGCTCGGCGTCAGCCAGGGCGCGCCACGTGACGGGACCCACGTTGCCGTCGACCGCGAGGCCGTGAGCTGCCTGGAAGGCGCGAATCGCCGCGCCGGTGTTCGGGCCGAGGGCGCCGTCGACGGGGACGCCGAGCAGGCGCTGCGCGTCGCGGATGTCGCCGAAGCTGATCTTCCCGTAGACGTGCGTGTGGGTGACCGTGAGGACCGCGTCAGTCTCGGTCGCCGGCGCCGCGTCAGTCGACGCCAAGGCTGCGCCTGTCTGCGTCGAGGTCAACCGGGCCTTGAAGACGCTGCGGCTCGCCGTGTGGTGGATCACACTTCGCGCCGGCGGGGCGCCGGTGCCGCCGCGACTTGCGCCGAAGCTTCCGTGGTGCTCGGCGCCGGTTCCGGACCGGCTGTGGGCTCCGCCCGCGAGCGAGGGGAGCGTCGTCGCCGCGAGCAGCGCGAGCACGGAGGCGCCGCCGACGGCGGGACCGGAGAAGGCCGATCCGCCGCTTGCGGCGCGCCGCGCGCGCCAGTAGACGACCGAGTCCTCGACGGTCTCGCCGTCAGCGAGGTCGCGCTCGGGGGTCAGCTTTCCAAGCTCGAGCGAAGCTCTGCGGGGGCGGCCGCGGCGCGCCAGTGAGCGCTCCAGTGATTCAGCCCAAACATCAGCACTTCCGAGATCACGTGTGAGCTCCACGGCGCAGGTCCCTCCTAATTCCGTCCTCAAAACGCAAAGCCTGCGGGGTTAGCTGACGGGCTCGCGCGATGCGCTACGTCACCGGCTGGCGACGATTCGCCCCATCGGCCACAGGGGTCCGGTTGGGTCCCCCGCTCGCCGGCAACGTGTGCTCGACGATTCGGCTTCCTCTATGTGGGCGTCGACCCTACCACGTATTTCCCTGCGAGTGCCAAGAAACCTGCACTGCCTCAACGAGCTTGCAAGCGAACTTGCAATCTCGCGATTTGCAGGGATAGCGTCAGAAGAATCCGATCCTGTCGGGCGGCCAATAGGTGGCGAAGACCTCGCCGATGATCCACGACTCGGGCACCGGCCCCCAGTAGCGGCTGTCGTCGGAGTCGCCGCGATTGTCGCCCAGCATGTAGTACTCGCCGCGCGGGATCGTGATCGTGTGGGGCATGTTGCAACTGGTCGAAACGCCGCAGGGCAGCACGTAGGGCTCGTTCTTGATCTCGCGCCCGTTGATCACAGGGTGGCCGTTGCGGATCGACAGCCGGTCGCCGGGGAGCCCGATCACGCGCTTGACGAAGTAGTCGGTCGCCGGCTTGCTGGTGCTCGCCGGGCACGGCTCGCTGAGCGGCACGCGAACCTTGCAGGTCAGCGAAGCCGGAGGATGGAAGACGGCGATGTCGCCGCGCGAGGGCGAGCCAAAGTCGTAGGCAAGGCGGTTGACGAGCACGCGCTGGCCGGGGTCGAGCGTCGGCTCCATCGACGGCGTCGGGATCACGAACGGCTTAACGACAGCCGCCTGCACGCTCTCGGCAAGCCCGAGGGCGATCCCGATCGTCAGGACGATCTCGACGATCGGCGCGAAGCGCCAGGCGCGAAAGCGGGCGATCCGACCGCGCCGGGCCGGCGGGCTGTCCGCTTCGGCGGTAGCGGCCTCAGCGCCCGGCGTTTCGGCCGCTTCATTGACAGCGAAATTCGGCGGGACTCCGGCAATCGAGCCCTCCGTGGGCGCCGGTGGTGTGACGCCGCCGGGCTCGTCCTCGACGCTCATGGGCGGCGCTCCCGCGCCGCGGTGCGGTGGTGGAGCGAAGCCGGGCGGTGCTGATGAGACGCAGCTGTAGCCCGGTGCGCACCCGCGGGTTCGAGCGCCCACACGGTCGCGGTGCCGACGGTCGCCATCCCGGCGCACGCAAGCGACACCGCGAAGGCTCGCTGGAGGAGGGCGCGCGGCCGGCGGGCCACGGCGTTGAACTGCGCCGCCACGCGCGCCGGCGGTCCGAAGCGCTCGACGGCGTGCTGCTCGGAGCCGCGCGCGGCCGCTTCGAGCAGATGGGCGCGGACCTCGGCGAGGATTCGCGTGCGGCCGCGACGGCGCAGCAGACCCGCGAGCTCCTCGAGATAGGAGGCGATCGGGCTCACATCTGCCCCGGCGAGACGACCGGTGCCAGCACGGCGTCGACCGCGGCGCGAAACGCCCGCCAGCCGGCGACACGTTCGCGCACGGCGTCGAGCCCGCTGTGTGAGAGCGCGTAGACGCGACGGCGCCGACCGGAGACGACTTCCCAGCGGCTCGAGAGAAAGCCGGCCGCCTCGAGGCGGTGAAGCGCCGGGTAGATCGTCCCCTCCGGTAGGTCGAACTCGCCGTCGCTGCGCCGCGCGATCTCCTCGACGATCGCGTAGCCGTGCAGCGGCCCCGCGTCAAGAATCGCCAGCAGCATCGCGTCGAGGTGTCCCTGAAGTTCGGTGCTCGCCATAGGTAGACAGTCTATACATAGATCGTCTGCACGTCAAGCGGCATGGCCCGCTCGCGCCCCCCGCGGCCCAGCCTAGCGCGCGCGTCGCGGCGGAAGCGCTGCTCGGGCCAAGCCCTTGTCCGCCTCACCGAACTCACCCGCGCGGGTCTCGGGCCAGATCGCTGCTACCGCGGCGACCGCGTCAACCGGCGCGACTGAGGGTGTCGAGCTCCGCCGGGCGCAATTCGAGGTGCGTGAAGCGGAGCAGCTCCTCGAGCTGCGCGACGCTGCGCGCGGACGCGATCGGCGCGACGACGGTCGGCTGGGCGAGCAACCAGGCGAGCGCCACTGCGGAAACGCTCGCGCCGTGCGCGGCTGCGACCACGTCGAGCGCGTCGAGCACCGCGAACCCGCGGTCGTCCATGAAGCGGCTCACGCCCTGCGCGCGCGGGCTGTCGACAGCTGCGCCGTCGCGGCGGTACTTGCCGGTCAAGAAGCCTGACGCCAGCGCGTAATAGGGGACGGCTGCGATCCCCGCCCTTTGCACGAGATCGCGCGGCCCATCCTCGTAAGCGCGGCGCAGCAGGTTGTGCTCGTTCTGAAGGACGACGATCGGCGGAAAACCCTCGCGCTCAACCACATTCAGTGCGAGCTCGAGGCGCTCGCGGCTGAAGTTCGAAAGTCCGACATGGCGCACGCGGCCAGCAGCGACGAGCTCGCCAAACGCGCCGAGCGTCTCCTCGAGTGGCGTTTCCGGATCGTCGTGGTGGATGTAGTAGAGGTCGATGTAGTCGCTGCGCAGGCGGCGCAGCGACGCTTCGGCGCCCTCGAGGACCGCCTCGCGCGTGAGGCGCGGGTTGGGCGCGATCTTCGTCGCGACGACGACGCTCCCGCGGTTGCCGCGCGACGCCATCCAGTCGCCGATGATCGTCTCCGACTCTCCACCAGAGTTGCCCGGCACCCAGGCCGAGTAGCCGGCGGCCGTGTCGACGAAGTTGCCGCCCGCGGCGGCGTAGGCGTCGAGAACTTCGAAGGAGGCCGTCTCATCGGCGGTCCAGCCGAATACGTTGCCGCCCAGGCAGAGCGGAAAGACGTCCACGCCAGAGCTACCGAGCGGCCGCATCGCTGCACCCTAACGAACGCCGCGCCTGCGACGATGGAGGCGTGCGCAACCCGCTTCGCACCGTGGGCTACGCCCTCCTTGACCGCGCGCTCGGCCGCGCGCTGCTTCCGGATTCGATCCTGGTCGCTGGATCGCGCGCCGGTGCGAGGGCTCGCATCGCGCGCGAGAGTCGCGGGGGCGTCGAGGAGGAGGAGCGGCGTCTCGCGGAAATGGTCGGGCGAATGCGCGACGGCGACGTCGCGGAGCTTCCAGCCGCGGCCAACCGTCAGCACTACGAGCTTCCGGCGGAGTTCTTCGAGCTGTTCCTCGGGCCGCGGCTGAAGTACTCGGGGGGCTACTGGCCGCAGCCCGACTCAGACCTCGCAAGCTCGGAGGAGGCGATGCTCGAGCTGACATGCGACCGGGCCGGTCTCGCCGACGGCATGGGCGTCCTCGATCTCGGCTGCGGCTGGGGGTCGCTGTCGCTTTGGATCTGCGAGCGCTACCCGCACGCGACGGTTCACGCGGTCTCCAACTCCACGTCGCAGCGCGCCCATATCGAGGCCGTCCGCGATCGCCGCGGCTTCACCGACCGCCTGTCGGTAACGACCGCCGACGCCAACACCTTCGAGCCCGGCCGCCGCTTCGATCGGGTGATGTCCGTCGAGATGTTCGAGCACATGCGCAACTGGCAGGAGTTGATGAGGCGGATCTCGGCGTGGCTTGAGCCGCGCAGCGGACGCCTCTTCGTCCACGTCTTCTCCCACCGCCGCCTGGCCTATGAGTTCACGGGGACCTGGGCGGCCGAGCGCTTCTTCACGGCCGGGCGGATGCCCTCGCATGATCTGCTCCCGCGCTTCCAGCACGATCTGGAGCTGATCGAATCATGGGCCGTACCGGGCACGCATTACGCGCGCACGCTCGACGCCTGGCTGAAGCGCCTCGACGCGCACGCGGATCGCGCGCGAGCCCTTCTTGGCGAGGCCGCCGGCGCGCGCGACGCCAGCGCGGCGCTCGGAGCCTGGCGGCTGTTCCTGATCTCGACGCGTGAGATGTGGGGCTACCGCGACGGCCAGGAGTGGATGGTCTCCCACTACCTGCTCGGGCCGCGCTAGCCTGCCGTCTGGATTTCGACCTGAGGGAGGCTCAGTTGGCGCGATTCGATGGAAGGACGGTGCTCGTCACTGGCGCCTCAAAGGGTGTCGGCCTGGCGGCGGCGGAGAGCTTCGCGAAGCTCGGCGCCAAGGTCGGTCTCGTCGCGCGTGACCCGTCCGCCCTCGAAGCCGCCGCAGCCCAGATCGGCGGCGAGACGCACGTCGTCGCCGCCGACCTCGCCGTGCGCGAGGAGTGCCTGCGCGCAGCCGATGAGATCGCGGCGGCGCTCGGCCCGATCGACGTGCTGGTCAGCGCGGCCGGCACGCTGCAGCGCGACTGGGTCGAGGACGTCAAGCCAGACGACTTCGAGCGCAACTGGCGTCTTCACGTCGGCGCGGCGTTGTGGGTCACGCAGCGTGTCCTCCCGGGCATGCGCGAGCGCCGCTCGGGGTCGCTGGTCTACGTGGCCTCCGAGCTCGGGCTGATCGGCGGCGCCTCCTACGCCTCATACGCCACCAGCAAGTGGGGGCTCGTCGGACTGGTCGAGTCGCTCTACCACGAGGTCGTCGGCAGCGGCGTCCACGTCGCGGTGCTGTGCCCCGGCGACACGCGCACCGACCAGCTCCGCGAAGACTTCGACTGGGGTCCGACCGCCGGCGGGATCCCGTTCGAGAAGGCGATGGCGCCGGAGCACGTCGCCCAGGCAATCGTCCGCTCCGCGGAGGGCCGCGGCAAGACCCTGGTCATCGTCGACCGCGCGCAGATGCGCCTGCTCTTCGCGATCCTGGGCGGACCGCGGGGAATCGGACGCCGCGTGGTCCACGACGCCTGCAAGAAGATGCTCAAGGCGCGCGCCGGCGCCTAGCCGAGCACGCGGTGCTCGACCGCCTCGCCTGAGGCGATCAACACGTCGCTGACGAGCTCCGGAGCGAAGATGCCGTGCCCGACCACGCCGGGGCACGCGTCGAGGCGTGCACTCGCCGCGGCCCGATCCGCGACGGGCTCGAGCCAGTCGGCGATCAGCCCGCCGTCAGGACTCGGCGGCGAGTCGCTGCGCACGCGAACGGCGCCGAGCTCGCGAAACGTCGCTTCGAGTCCGAAGCGAAGCAATTCGAGCGGCACGGGCGGTCCGATCCGGTGAACGACCTTGTCGCTTGAGACGATCACGACGAATCGCCGGGCTGCCGCGGCTACGACCTTCTCGCGCGTATGCGCGCCGCCGCCCCCCTTGATCAGCCAGCCGTCGTCGTCGACCTGGTCAGCCCCGTCGATGGCGATGTCGAGCCGCTCGATGCCGCTGAACGGGAGGACGTCGAGGCCGAGCGAGCGTGCGACTTCGGCGGTCTGCGGCGAGGTCGCGACGCAGCGGATCGCAAGCGACCGCGCCGCGAGGGCCGGAAGCAGGTGGGCGACGGTGCTGCCGGTCCCGAGCCCCACCATCTGGCCGTCCTGAACGAGCTCGGCCGCCGCCTGCGCAGCGGCGCGTTTCTCCTCCTCGCTGGCGCTGGCGGCCACGTCGCAGAGGCTAGTCGTCCGTCCGGAACCGTTCGCGCACGTCAGGCGGTCCGGATGGCTCGCCGCGCACCTGTGTGCGAGCCATCGTGCGCGTCCGCCAGCGACTGCCCGCCACTCGCCTACCCGCGCCGCGCTGCCGATACCTCGAAAACGGCCACAAGAAACCGAAAAACCACCGCAGCACCGGCGGAGCGCCGCGACTCTTCGCCCTCTGTTGGGCGTAGGTCTGCAGCAGCGAACTCACGTGGGGCGGGGAGGTTTACCCCCAATAGATCTACCGACGCTACCCATACACTCGCACCGACAGTGAGTACGACGCGCCCACCGCTGGATCACACCGACGATCCGTTGCATCGCCGCGGCGCTGGGGGTGGCTTCAGCGGCCCCTCACGCGACGCGCTTCAGTCCTACTCGACCCTGCTGCGCGGGATCTTCGACGCGATGCCGTACGGCGTCGCGGTGCTCGATCGCTCAGGCACGATGACGCTCTGGAACAAGGAGCTCACCTCGATGCTGCCGACGGCGCCGCGCCGCGGCGGCCAGCAGGACCTTGCGACGCTGATCCGCGAGATCGGCCGGATCGTCGCCGAGCCGGAGCAGTTCGAGGCAAAGCTGCACGAATCCCTCGCGCAGCCGCTGACGGACCCCGAGCTCCCGCGTGGAGGCGGTGAGTTCGAGGTTTCGCTGCGCGACGGCGGCGCGCTCGCCGTGACGACCAGCCCGCTCGCGAACGCCGACGGCGCGGTCGTGGTCTGCTTCCGCGACGCGACCGGCGAGCTCAGCGCGCGCCGCGAACTCGAGCACCGGGCGATGCACGACACGCTGACCGGTCTGCCCAATCGTGAGCTGTTGATGGACCGCCTGACGGTCGCGCTGGCACGCCTCGGTCGCCAGGGCACCGCGGTCGGCGTCCTCTTCATCGACCTCGACGGCTTCAAGGAGGTCAACGATGTCCACGGCCACCAGGTCGGCGACGAGCTGCTCGTGCACGTCGCGGGACGGCTGCGGCGCGAGGTTCGCGACGGCGACACCGTCGCCCGCTACGGCGGCGATGAGTTCGTTGTGCTGTGCGAGGACCTGCTGCGCGTCGAGGCCGCCCAGCCGCTCGCCGAGCGCCTTGCCGAGGCTGTTGCCAAGCCGGTCTCCACCGGCGAGCGACTGCTCGTTGTGCACGCCAGCATTGGCGTCGTCGTCGAGCAGAACCCCTCGACCAGCGCCGAGGCGCTCGTCAAGCGCGCCGACGCCGAGATGTACCGCGTCAAGCACCGTCCGCGCTAGGACCGCGCGTCGCCTCAAGCGCCGCGTCCACGCGAGCGCTCTGCTCCTCTAGCTCCCGCGTGCGCGTGCGAAGCGCCGCGATCTCCTTTTCGACGCGCGCGGTCTCCGTCGCGAGCTTCGCGAGCGCCCGCGCGTGGCGCTCGATCGCGGCGTCGGCGTCGGCGATCGCGTGGCCGGCGCGAATGCGAATCTCGGCGGCCGCTCGCTCGGCTCCGGCGCGGATCTCGGCCGCCGCGAGCTCCGCCATCGCGATGACGCCCTCGAGCAGCCGATCGTCGTCTCGCGCTGGCGAGCCGTTTCGGCCAAGCGCACGGACCTGATCGGCGAGCGCTGCGACCTCGAGGCGCAGGGCCTCGCCGCTGATCGGTGGGGTCTGGGGTTCCATCGCGCGCTCTATCCTTGAGTCTGACACGGAACGCCCCACCCCTTCAGCAATCGCCGCGCCGCGCCGAAAGTGGGTGGGAGAGCGGAAATGGACGAGCACAACCCGCATGAGCCGCACCGTCTGACGCCCGAAGAGGTCGGCGCGCGCGTCGGCGCGATCCTCTCCGACGCCGAGCGTGAGGCGCGCGAGATCATCGCCTCGGCGCAAGAGGGGAGCGGCAGAAGGGAGTCCACGCTCGACGATCTGACGCGTGCGCTCGAGCGACTCGGTACCCGGCTCGACGCCTTCGAGCTGGCGACCGCGGCGCAGATCGAGGAGCTCGGCCGGCGTCTCACCGAGCTAGTCGCGAACGGCGCGGCGACGGCCGATGCTCCCGAGGACGCGCAGACGCCGCAGGCGCGTCCGCGCGGCGAGGAGTCGGCGGCGATGTCGGCGGCGCGGGTTCGCGCGATCGATCTCGCCGTGGCCGGCTATGGCCGCGAGGTCATCGCGAACGAGCTTGCGACCTCGCTCCCGCGCGCCGACGTCGAGGCGCTGCTCGACGAGATCCTCGTCGGCTAGCGTCGCAACCCCCTGTTAGGCTGTGCCCGCAGTGAGCACGGCCGAGACACAGGCGTTCGACGCCGAGCGAACGCGCGAGATCCTCGACGAGTTGGACCGCAACGGCTTCGTCCACATCCCCGGGGTCCTCTCCCCAGACGAGGTTGTCCGCATCCGCGAGGTGGTCGAGGAGCTTGCGAAGGATCACTTCGACAAGGAGCTCGGCTTCGTCCACGCGCTCGGCGCGGCCTACCTGCACCCGATCCTGACGGACCTCGCGGTGGATCCGCGGCTGATGCCGGTGCTCGCCGGGGCGCTCACGCCGAACCTTCACATCTACCACTCGCACATCGATGTCCATCCGCCCGAAGAGGACAAGCCCAACGCTTGGCGCTGGCACGAGGATGGCGGTCGCCAGACGGCCGATCTCGAGGTTCGCGCGCGCCTGTCGGCAAAGCTCGGCTGGTGGCTCAGCGACTGCGATGAGCCGGGGATGGGCAACCTTGAGGTGATTCCGGGAAGTCACCTGTGGAACGACTACCTGCCCCGCACGCCCGGCGAGACTCCCGAAGGCGCGATCCAGGTCCAGGCGAAGGCTGGCGATGTCACGCTGTTCGAGCGGCGCATCTGGCACGGGCGCTCGACCAACCTTTCAGACCGCACGCGCATTGTCGTCTTCTTCGGCTACTCGCCGCGCTGGATCGTCCAGCGCGAGTTTCCAAGCGCGGATCAGCTCGAGGCAGCGGCCGGGGACCCGCTGCGCCGCCAGCTGATCGGCGCCCCCGACTGGGACTCTTGCCACGTCGGCAAGGCCGAGCTGCCGCTCACGCAGTACCTCCAGGCCGCTTAGCGCCAGAGTTCAGATCTGCTGCGAGGCCAGCGCGGCGCCAGCGGCGAGCGACTCGAGCTTCGCCCACGCGATCTGTGGGTGCACGCGCCCGCCGAGGCCGCAGTCGGTCGAGGCGACAACCGCCTCGGGCCCGACGACGCGCGCGAAGCGAGCGATGCGATCGGCGACCAGCTGAGGATGCTCGACGACGTTGGTCGCATGGCTGACGACGCCCGGCAGGATCCGCTTGTCGGCGGGTAACTCGACCTGCTCCCAGACGCGCCATTCGTGCTCGTGGCGGACGTTGGCCGCCTCGAACGAGTAGGAGCCCGCGTTAACCGCGAGCATCGCGTCGACGATGTCGGCCATCGGGATGTCGGTCACGTGAGGGCCGTGCCAGCTGCCCCAACAGAGGTGAAAGCGGATGCGCTCCGATGGTAGGTCGCGGATCGCGTGGTTCAGGGCGTCGATGCGGATCATCGTGAAGCGCTTGTAGTCCTCGACGCTCGGTTCGGGCGTGATCTGATCCCAGTTCTCGGCGATCGCCGGGTCGTCGAGCTGGAGGATGAGGCCCGCTTCTATGATCGCCGCGTACTCCTCGCGAAGCGCGTCGGCGCAGGCGAACAGCATCTCCTCGTCGCTCTCGTAGTACTCGTTGGCGAATCGCGCGCTGCCGGGGGCGAGAGCATTCATGAAGCCCTCCTTGACCCCGGCGGCGTCGAGTGCGGCCTTGACGTTTGCGATGTCGCGCTGGATCAGCTCTTCGCCGATGTAGGTGAGCGGTCCGACGCAGACCGGGCGCCCGCGGTGATTCTCGACCGAGGGGAGCGCTGCACCCGAAGCGGGGTCGCTGTAGGCCTCGCCGAAGAGGTTCCAATCGCGGCGATCGCCAAAGCTCGCCAGCGTCAGCTGCCCGGGCTCCGGCGGCCTTGTCTGCGCTGGCACGACTCCCCAGAGCGGAATGTCCTGCAGCTCGAGACCGCCGAGACGCGGCCAGGCGTAGGTCCACCAGGGGCCGTAGTCGTAGGCGCTGTTGATCGCGTGGCCGTACTCGCCGTCGTTGACGATGTCGATGCCGGCGACGCGCTGGCGCTCGACGACCGCCGCTACGGCGTCGCGTAGCTCCTCGCGGTAGGCGTCTTCGTGTCCCGTCTGGCCGTCGGCGCGCCGAGCGTTCAGCTCGATCAGGCGGTCGGGCCGGGGGAGGCTGCCGACGTGCGTCGTGAGGATCGGCGTCGCCACCCCCCGCAGCCTATATCGCCAATCGATCGCGGCGCTCGACGGCCGAAAACGCGGCTAGCTCGAGCCGATCGGCAGCGTGCCCACGACCGTATTGACCGTGCCCTGCGCCGTCGACGTCGCTGCGCCGGCGGCCGGCAGCAGTTGAGTCGCACCGGTCGCGCCGACCGGAGCAACCGCTCCTGTGACGGCACCGGTCACTGCGCCGGTCGCGCCTTGAGCGGCTGCACCGCCGGCCGCGACGACCGTCTGCGTGGCCTGACCGACGACGGGTCCGATCGTTGAGGTCAGCTTGCTCGTGGCGGGAAGTGTCGTGAGAACGCCGGTGG
Organism: Solirubrobacteraceae bacterium; assembly: GCA_035308005.1. Taxonomy (GTDB): domain Bacteria; phylum Actinomycetota; class Thermoleophilia; order Solirubrobacterales; family Solirubrobacteraceae; genus Palsa-513. The sequence goes on along the minus strand of DATGHN010000073.1, from coordinate 18,121 downwards.
CGCTCGGCGCAACCGAGTGGACCACACCCTTGGCGCCCGCGACCAGAGGCTTGGCGGCGGTTGCGGCTCCTGCGGCAGCGGCGGTCTTCGCGCCGTCACCGCCGTCGTGCGCTCCGGCCGGAACGTCGGCTTGAAGCGCCGACGGCGTGCCGTTGCGCCGGAGGGCGGCGACCGTCGAAGCGAACCCGCCATGCGAGCGGGCTCGTGCCCGTCCCCGCGTGCTGCCCGGGAGCGGTGCGACGCGCAGCGTTCCCGACGCGTTGGCGCGCAACCGTATGACGCCACCGGTCGCGGATCTCGTCCGTTCCGCGGCGTTACCGACGGTGTTTTGCACGTGCTGGCCGGGGGGCGGTGGAGAGGCGGGCTGGCTGAACTGGACCCCGGCGGCGGTTCCTGCGGCGGCGATGACGATCAGCGCCACACCGGCCTTCACGGCGGTGGCCGCAGCCATCGGCCCGGGTGCTGTCGCGACGCCTCCGGCGACCTGGTGGCGCAGGAAGCGCAGCAGCGCCAGCGGCGGCGCGAGGCACGCCGCGGCAGCCAGGCGGACCTGCTCGCGGGCGCGGAAGACGAGCTGGCGTACGGTTGGTGCGGTCGTGCCGAGCTGGCGTGCGAGCTGCAGGCCGCTGCGCCCGTGGAGCGCGCTGCCGACGAGCGCGTCGCGCTGCGTGGGGGGTAGCGCCGCGACGGCCGCCAGCACCGCGCGGGCTTGGGCGGAGCCAGCCGCCTCCTCCTCGCTCGATCGCGCACCTGCCAGTGAGTCAGATAGCTCGGCCAGATCGCGCGGCTCGCGCGTCTTGAAGGCCTTGCGGCGCGCGATCTGGAAGAGCCAGGGCTTGAGATCGTGGACATCCGCGCCGCTGCCAAACGCGACCCAGGCCGCGACGAATGCCTCCTGCACGGCGTCTTCTGCGGCGCTTGGGCCGACGATGCGCGCGCAGTGGCGCGTCAGGATCGTCTCGTAACGCGCGACCACCGCTGCAAAGGCGTCCTGGTCACCGCCGCGACAGCGCGCCACGAGTTGCTCGTCGGTGGGGGCGGCACTGAGCTTCCCTCGCGGGTGCGGGCTTCTTTCAAACTCACGCACCGCGCGAATCCCCACGGTCCAGAGGTACCCCTAAGCAGGGCTCCTGGCCAGCATTGCGGACATTCGTACGAGTCCGGCGAACATGTCGGCATTACGCCGCCTCTCTCTCGTACAAGCAACGACTGCTTCCCGATGCCCGACCATTCCAAGAGCCACTTCCGCCCCAGCCGGCGGCGCCGCTTCTCGCACGCCATCGCCGTGGCGCTTGTGCTGGCGGTGTGCGCGCCCGTGGCGGGCGCTGCAATGCCGCGTCACGGTCCGCCGGCGAGCTCCTCGCGCGCGCGAGCCCGCGCGAGCGTCGTCGGCGGTACCACGGCGCCGGCCGGCAGCTGGCCGTTCGCAGCGTTCATCGCCGATGTGACCGACGGCACGGCGTGCTCGGGAACGGTCGTCTCGCCGATGCTGGTACTGACTGCCGCCCACTGCGTCGAGAACATCAGCGCGGGAACCGCCACGGCGCCCGCGGCCTTTCGCGTCGTGACCGGCTCGCTTGACTGGACCAACCGCGCCTCGGGACAGGTGCTCGGTGTTTCGCAGGTCGAGATCGATCCCGCCTTCGATGCGACGACGCTCGATGATGACGCGGCACTGCTCGTGCTCGCGACGCCGACGAACGCCCCCGCGATCGAGCTCGCGAACCCGGCTGACAGCTCGCTCACGCAGGCCGGCACGCCGGCGCAGCTCGCCGGCTGGGGCTACACCTACGCCGGCGAGTCCACGCCGCCTACCGCCCTGTATCAGGGCTCCACGGTCGTGCAGAGCGCGGTCTACTGCACCCAGCAGGAAGCGCTTGACGGAGTGCTCTACGACCCCGCCGAGAACCTCTGCGCGGCAGACACTCCGAGCTTTGCCGTCTCCGCTTGCCACGGCGACAGCGGAGGTCCGCTTGTCGCAACCACCGCCGCGGGCGCGGAGGTCGAGATCGGGATAACAAGCCACGGCGACCCCAACTGCAACCCCGCCTACCCAAGCGTCTTCACCCGCGCCGACGCGGTCTCGGGCTGGGTCGCGAGCGTGATTGCGCAGACGCCGGCGCCGCCGGCGCCGGCACCCACGGCGCCCGTCGGCGGCACCGCACAGTCGACGACGCCCTCGCCGACGCCGGCATCGAGCGTTTGGTCACCGAGCGCTCACCGCGCGAGCTCGACGCGGCCGCAGTCCGGGGCCTTCAGCGGCCACACCGCCCAGCAGGGCGGGCGCCTGCAGCTGACCATCGACGGCGCGCGCATTAAGACGCTCGCCGCCACCTTCACGTTGCATTGCGGCGGTGCGGCGAAGCGGCCGATTCACGCCCGGGAGCGGATTGCGGTCGCCGTAAAGCTCAAGGGCAGCGCTTGGTCGTTCGCCGCGGCATTCAGGGATCGGCGCGGCTGGCGCTACCAGATTCACGGGGCCTTCCGCTCGTCCACACGGGCGTCCGGAACGCTTAGCGTCACGACGCGCAACGGCGCCTGCCGCGCGAGCGGCGTGCGCTGGAACGCGACCGCCTCCTAGTACACGCGCGCTCTGCTCGGGCGGTGACTGGACATCTGTCGCAGGCTGCTAACAGGTCTCGGCCGCGCGCCTCCAAGCAGACAGTCACCCACCTGCTAGGAGGAGTCGATGAACCCGCAAGATCCGCATCTCCCGCACAAGTCCACACGCCGACGCGTGACCGGCCGGCTTGCCGGCGTCACCGCCGCGATCCTCGTCCTGTCGCTTCCGGTCGCTGTCGGTGCGCAGGCCGCCACCACCCCATCGATCGACACGTCCGCTCTGCAGACGGCGCTCAACTCCCTCCCGGGCGTCAAGCAGAGTCAGGTGCAGACGCTCGTCGACGACCTCAACTCCGTGGCCAACGGCGGATCGCCGGCGACGCTCGGAACCGACCTGAACAACATCCTCGGCACGATCGCCGGCGACAGCGGCGTATCGGGGCTCGTGCCGGCGGTAACGACCGCGCTGAACGACGTCCTCCACGGCACGGCCACGCCGGCTGACATCGACAACATCATCAGTCAGCTGGAGACGCTCGCCAACAACTCGGGCGTGCCGGCGACCGTCACAAACGCCGCCGACCAGCTCGCCGGAGCCCTGACGACGGCGAACCTGCCCGCGCTGCTCGGACAGGCGGGTAGCCCGCTGAGCTCCCAGGAGATCCAGTCGATCATCGGTGAGCTGAACGGCCTGCAGGGCCTGGCGCCCGGAGCGACCGTACCGGCAGGTGCGCTTTCGGCTCTTGGCGGTGCGCTTGACAGCGTGGCTTCCCAGGCCGGCGTGCCGCGCGCGGTTGCGAGCGCGCTGGAGAACATCGCGAGCACGCTCGACTCGGGCAACCCACTCTCGCCGTCGACGCTTTCCTCGCTGGTCCCGGCGATCGAGAGCGTCGTCCCGAGCCTCGACTCGGTCCCGGTAACGGGTCCCGGACTCGGCTCGCTGGTCAGTGCGCTCGGAACGTCGCTTGGCTCAACTCCGCCGGCAGGTGGCGCCGGCGGAGCCGGCGGCGCAGGCGGCTCGGGCGCTAGCTCCTCCGGTGGAAGTGCCGCTGGCGGCTCGCCGGCGGCCAGCGCCAAGATCGGAACGCAGATTGGCAAGGTCACCTACAGCTCCGGCAAGCTGCACGTCGCGCTGAGTTGCCCGGCGAAGCTGACCGGCGGCTGCCACACGACGGTCTATGTGCACGTCGGTTCGTGGCGTGCGGCATGGGCGGCGGTGAAGATGAACGCAGGCGCCAAGCGAACGGTCTCGGCGCGCCTGCCGCAGTTCGCGAGCACAGCGGCGCGTCACAACCGGCTGACCCTGACGGTCACCGCGACGACGGGCAGCTTCAACACCCACAACCACACGATTCACATTCGCCTGGCGGCGAAGACGAAGTCCAAGTAGCCAGTCCCGCTCTCGCTCCCGGTGGGCCGGTCGCCTCGCGCGGCCGGCCCACCGCCGCGTTATGGGCAACCGTTACGCGTTGTCGCGGAAGGCGAGGCGGGCGCGCGAGCTCGGCACGGCGGCCAGCGCGGACTCAAGCGCGTCGCGGGTGTCCTCAGCGCTCATCCCGTAGACCGCGGCGCGGCAGTGAAGCAGGTGCGGCAGCTCCTTGTCGGCCGAGGCCGACGTTGCCGGAGTCGAATGAATCGTGGCCCCGGGAAGGGCGAGGCGGAGCACCATCGCCACGTGGGCGCCGGCCGCGGCGTCGTGCGCGAGCACGTCGAAGAAGAACCAGCTGCCCGAATCAAAGCCCGCCACTCCGCCCACCGTAGCCGCTTTCACAGATCTTTCACACCCTCAGGAAGGCCACACGCTCGCGTGCGTCTTCGGCCCTGGCACGCCGCGTTCGTGCGACGCGGCTGCCTCATCGGTGCCCGACGCGGCGGCCGTCACCGGAGCGAAGTCCGCTGACGAAGACGCCCACGATCCACAGCACCACCGCGGCGACGAGAACGGACCACAGCCCGTGGGCGACGAAACCGAGCGCCCCGAACAATGCGACGATCAACAGCAGGAGCAACGGTGCAGCCATTTCGCGAAGCCTCCTCAGGCATGGCGCGGCTCAGCACGCCACGACGTGTCCGCTACGTGCCTACCCCTCGGCGAGGAGAGCGAAAACGGCTTGGCGGCGCTCGGTGCGGAGGGTCGCGACGCGTAGCGCGTGCCAACAAACCGGCGCGTAACCGCGCGGACCTCCCATAAACCCAGCAAACCGTGACAATCACGCGCGTTCGTGAGCACCGAAGACAGGTCTGGGAGCCAAGCTAGAGTGCGCCGCACGATGGGTTCTCACGCACAACGCGTGGTTTCGATCGCCGGCGTAGTCGTGGCGATGGTCGCGCTGGCCTCGGCGGCAGCGGCCGCCACGGTCGCACCGACGGCGAGCCAGCGCGCCGCGATCATCCGCGGCTTCGGTGACCCGGCGTCGGCATCGTCATGCCTGGTGGTCCGGCTAGCGCAGTCAGATCGCCGCTACGGCGAGGTGCAGCCGCGGCTCACCTCGCGCTGCGCTCGCTGGGCGTTCAACGGGGTCAACGTGCTCGAGCGAGAGAGCGACGGGCGCTGGAAGGTGCTCTTCGAGGGCAGCAGCTACCACTGCCCCGTGCCCCGGATCCCCCGCGGCGTGCAGAAGGATCTCGGAGTCTGCCCCACCCGTTAGCACATGGTTTGCGCGCCGGCGGCCCTCAGCGGGCGAGGACGAGCAGCGACCAGCCTCCCAGCAGGCGCTGAGTCAGGTCGGGCGCAGCTTTGAAGAGCGTACGTCTAAGGCCCCGGATCAGCCGCTCGCGGCTGCCTTCGGGGGGACGAGCAAACGCCGACGGCGTGTAGAACCAGTCGACTACCTCGTAGCCGGCGTCAGCGAGCGTGGCCAAGGCCGTTTCTTTCTGGAAGTAGTTGAGGTGCCCGTACGGCTCGCGGCAGGTCCCGATGATCAGGTTGCGGGCCACGGCGTGCGCCGTCATGTCGAGCGGGATGTGGAAGATGGACAGATCTGCGTGGGTTTTCAGCGAGCGCAGAAAGGCGAACGGGTCCTCGACGTGCTCGACGACGTCCATCCCGATTAGCAGGTCGAAACGGGGGGTGGGCAGGGTGGTGATGTCGCCCAGGACAAAAGTCACGTTGGCTGCCGCCCGCGCGTTGGCGAGCTCAATTGCCTGCGGGGAAATGTCGTAGCCGGTGAATACGACGCCGGGGTCGAGCACGCGTGCGAGCTCTGCCACCACTTGGCCGGCGCCGCAGCCAACGTCGCAGACTTGCCGTGGCGAGAGCCTGTTTCGCTTGATCATCGAGAGAATCTGGCGTGCCTTCCAGGCCGAGTCTTCGACGTGCCAGTCAGGGTTCTGAGCCAGGTAGGAGCCCTGCGTGTAGAGCGTGCCGGTGGGATCTGCGTCGACTGGCTGCTCCATCACGGCCAAGTCTAGTTGGCCCCCCGAGCCTTCCGGCGAGTCACTCTCAGTGCTCTGTGAACTGCTCGGTAATGAAGCGTTGGGCGCTAGACGTTGGCCCTACAGGGCGCGGGCGCTGCACGCCGTTGGCAGGGTGCGGCGGTATCTCGGCGTCTAGTTGACCGCTCAGCAAGATGTCGTGTTGCCCGAGCAAACGGGCAACACGACACGAAGCGTGACGACCTCTCACCCCACACACCGCGTGCGCGGAATCAACCATCTAGGCATCGGCCCGATGCGTGCGCCATGCGCCCGCCGCGGCAGCGACAACCATCCAGGCGAGCATGACGATGACGGCCAGAACGGCCGTCTCGCCGACCACCGGAGCGCCGTGCAGGTCGACAGGGGACAGCCTGAGCACCGAAGCGTCGAGCAACGCGTCTCGCGCGTGCCCCAGCGAGCTGGTCTGGAGCAGCAGCGGGCTGGCGACCAGCTCGAAGCCGACCAGAACCGTGATGGTGGCCGGTCGCGACTGGGTCAGGGACGCGAGGCCCACCGCCACCACGCATACGGCGCCGTCGACCAGGAGCGCCCAGCCCCAACCCGCCAGCACGTCGCTCGCGCTCGGGTTGGGCAGCGAGCCGGCAAACGCGAACGTGGCGGCAAGCATGGCGCCGTAACTCAGCGACACCACAATGCAGACCAGCATCAGTGCGCCGGGTATGCGAGCCGCGAAGAGCGCTACGCGCGAGCGGCCCGTGACCACGAGATCGCGGAACACCCCGGATCCGGTATCGCCGGCGCCGGCCTCAGCCCCGATCAGAACCGCGGCCAACGGTGCAATGAAGATTCCGATCAGCTCCAGACCGTGCCAGAAGCCGTCGGTCCCGCCGGTGGGCTGACCGCCGTGCCGGCTCAACTGCCTCCAGACAAAGAAGATCACAACTGATCCCACCGCGAGCAGCAGCGACCAGATGACGGTGCTGCGCGACTTGCGCAACTTGAGAAATTCGGCGCCGACCATTCGGCGTGCGATGGTGAGACTCATGCGGCCACCTCCTGCTGCAGGGACGTGATCTCAAGGAACCGCTCCTCGAGCGAATGACGTGTGGGCTCCAGGCGCGAAACGGCGACTCCTGCGTAGACGAGCGCGGCAGCGAGCTCGGACACGGCGTCGGGCCGGCCGTCGAGTCGCACCTTTAGCACGCCGTCCACAGGGAGCACCTCGCGTACGGCGGGTAGCTCCTCAAGAGTCATGATGGCCAGGTCCGGCGCATCGACGCCGACGATGACCTGCTGACCCGCGCGGCCGGTCAGCTCCTCGATCGAGCCCTGCACGATCACGCGGCCGTGATCGACGATGGCCACGTGGTCGCACACGCGCTCGACCTCGTCCAGCAAGTGGGAGGAGAGGAAGACCGTGCGCCCCTCGTCCTGCACGAGCGCACGCACCATGGTCCGGAACTCCTGGATGCCGTGGGGGTCGAGGCCGTTGGTCGGCTCGTCGAGGATGAGTAGCTTCGGATCCGCGAGTAGGCAGCGGGCCACCCCCAGCCGCTGGCGCATGCCAAGCGAGTAACGGCTGACCCTGTCGTCGGCTCGCTCGGCCAGGCCGACGCGCTCAAGCGCCGGAGCGATCCGCGGGTAGGCCTCGGGACCGCGCACGGCGGCCACAATCTCGAGATTTTCTCGTCCCGAGAGGTGTTTGCGGAAGCTCGGTTCCTCGACGATCGCGCCGACGCGCGACAGCGCCTTGGCCCGCGCGCGGGGAATCGGCTGGCCGAGCAGCGAGGCGGAGCCGGAGCTGATCGACGTGAGTCCGAGCAGCATCCGGATCATCGTGGTCTTGCCGGCGCCGTTGGGGCCGAGGAAGCCGAAGGCGGAGCCGGCGGGCACCTCGAGGTGAACATCGTTCACCGCCACGCGCTCGCCGAAGCGCTTTGTCAGGCCGCGCGTGACCACCGCAGGCTCCAAGAAATCGCCGGACGGCCACTCGGCGTCTATCGCTGGCATGGTTCTCCTTGTTGGGTTGCGAAACATGGCCGCTCAAGGATCGGCGTCGCGGTCGCCGCGCGCCATTGGGAATTGCCCTTAGGGGTCCGGGGCGACGGAGCGAACGTCAGTCGAGATCGCGCTCCACCGCCCACCGGCTCAGCTGGTGGCGGTTGGAGAGCTGGAGCTTGCGCAGGACCGCCGAAACATGCGCCTCGACGGTCTTGCTCGAGATCGTGAGGCGCTGGGCTATCTCTTTGTACATGTAGCCGCGAGCGATATGGCGCAGCACCTCGCGCTCGCGCGACGTGAGCTGATCCAGGTCGGGATCGGGTGCGGTCGGTGCCGGTGCGGCGAAGGCGTCGAGCACGAATCCGGCCAGACGGGGTGAGAAGTAGGCGTCGCCGGCGGCCACCCGCACGATCGCGTCCTCGAGCTCCTCGGTGGCGATCGTCTTGGTCACGTAGCCGCGCGCGCCTGACCGGATCGTTGCGATCACGTCCTCGGGCGCGTCGGAGACCGACAACGCGAGGTAACGGACATTGGGCGCCTGCGGTGCGGCGCCGGCGATCACAGCCACGCCGCCGCCGTCGGGCATGTGGACGTCGAGGAGCACGACCTGCGGTCGGAGCTTGAGGACGACCTCGATCCCGTCCGCCACGGTCCCAGCCTCCCCGACAACCGCGGCGCGTCGCCCCAGCTCAGACCGGACGCCGGCCCGGAACAGCGCATGGTCGTCGACCACGACGACCGTGACTGACTCCTCGCCAGTCACGCGGCCGCTCGCTCCATGATCAGCTCGACCTCCGTCCCCTGACCGGACGTGCTGCGCACGTGCGCCATCCCGCCGTGGCGCGCCATCCGCTCGCGGATCGATAGGCGAATGCCCTGTCGGTCGCCCGGAATCGCCTCCGGGTCAAACCCCGTCCCGCGGTCGCGAACAAAGACCTCGACGCGCTCCTCGCCTGCCTCCGCGTAGATGTTGATCTGAGCGGCCCCAGCGAACTTCGCCGCGTTGACGAGCGCCTCGCGCGCGGCGGCGATGAGTGCCTGCAGCCGCTCATCCAGCGGACAGTCGCCGACCACGACCGTCTCGACGCGGACCGCATGCGTGGCCTCAGTCTCCTGTGCGACCTGCTCGAGCCCGGCGCGCAAGCTGGTCGGCGGCCCGGCCGTCCCGTCGCGAGCGAGCAGCCAGTCCCGGAGCTCGCGCTCCTGGCTGCGGGCGAGCCCGACGACCTGGGCCGGGTCATCGGCCCGGCGCTGAATGAGGGCCAGCGTCTGGAGCACCGAATCGTGAAGATGCGCGCCCATCTCGGCACGCTCCTCGCTGCGGATGCGTTGCAGGCGCTCGGAGGTGAGCTTGCGGGCCAGGCCGAGGAGGTACGGGGCGACGACCAAGGCCAGCGCCACCACGAGAACCGCGGTTCCGAGGAACACCTTGCCCGAGTCGGTCAGGATGCCGGCTGTCCGCAGGAAGGCCACCGCGGCGCCGAACACGAGCACGGTCCCGAGCACTCCCGCCGGCCACCGCCGCCAGGCTGCGCCCAGCCCGCCGGCGTCGGGCTCGGATGGCGCAGCGGTCGAGAGCCATTCGGGCGCCGTGACCTGGCGTAGGACGAGTGCCAGGCCGCAGGACAACGTGATCAGCGGCCAGACGACCGCGTCGCCGAGCCACAGCCCGAGCCATCGCAGAGCGACGACCGCACCGGCTGTGAGGATCGCGATGGCGACGGCCTCGCGCCAGCCGGTCAGGCGCGTGCGCCACGACTCCGGCCGGTGCCCGGTGGCTGGAATGAGTGCCCAGGCAAGCGGATAGAGCGCGAATCCGATTCCGCTGAGACCGGCGATGACGAGCATGCCGGCGCGGGCCAGGAGCGGCTCGACCCCCAGGTAGTCGGCGATTCCGGCGCACACGCCGCCGATCAGCGCACGATCTAGGCGGCGGCGCAGTTGGTGCGGGTGATCCCCTGCCTGCATCCCCTAATCGTGGCGCGCCGAGCGGCACGTGTGTATCAGGGATGTCCCTGACAGGGTCGCCGAAAGGTGAAACCCGCTCGGATCGGCGGTTCTAGCGCTCGCGGAGCGCGGTATGCGCCGTCACATGAGCGCCGCCGAAGCGGCACTCATTGCACGGATCACGCCTTGAGACGGAGCTCTACCCGCAACCGGTGTTGTTGCCGCAGCTCGGGCAGGTGTAGCAGGAGCCGGTCCGCTGCATCATGCCGCCGCACTGGGTGCACGCAGGGCCTAGATCGAGACCTGCGAGCTTGGCCGGGACGACCGGCGGGGTGTCTGTGAACGCGGTGGTCGGCGCGTGCGAGGACCCGTTGCCGCCGTTTGAGGGAGCGGTCACCGTGTCGAGATCCGCCGCGGGAACCGCGGTGTCCGAGGAGTGCAGCGATGTCGCCGCCTCCTGTGCGGCGGCGCGGGCCCGCACCGCCGGGGTGAGGATGCCGAGTTCCTCCTGGGCGTCGGTGTCCAGGAACCGCGAGGCCAGCCAGCGCATGATGTAGTCGGGCATCGACTTGGCGAACGGGATCTCCGGGTTGGTCGTGATCCCCTCCGGCTCGAAGCGCATGTAGCTGAACTTCTGCACGAGCGTCTCAAGCGGGACGCCGTACTGCAGCGCGATCGAGATCGCCGTCGCGAACGCGTTCATCATGCCGCGCAGCGTCGAGCCCTCCTTGCCGATGTCGGTCAGGAAGATCTCGCCGACCGTCCCGTCCTCGTACATGCCCGCCGTGATGTAGCCCTCGTGGCCGCCGAGTGAGAACTTATGCGTGATCGACTGGCGCTCGCGCGGCATCCGCTGACGGCGCGGCCCGGTCTCGGCGATCGCCTCGGCGACGGCCGCGGCGATGCGCGCGTCGACGTCCGACTCGCTCGGCTTCGACTCCTGCGCATCGGTGCGCAGCGCCTGGGCGGTCTTCGAGCCGTCGCGGTAGATCGCAAGCGCCTTGATGCCGAGATGCCATGCCTGGGTGTAGGCGTCGGCGATGTCCTCGACGGTCGCGGTCGACGGCATGTTGACCGTCTTCGAGATGGCGCCCGAGATGAATGGCTGCACCGCGCCCATCATGCGGATGTGCCCCATATGGGAGATCGCGCGCTCGCCGACCGCAACGTCGAACACCGGCAAATGGTCATCGGCGAGTCCCGGAGCACCAACGATCGTGCCGTGTTCATTGACGTGAGCGGTGATTTGTTCGATCTGCTCATCTGAGTACCCGAGGGTCTGGAGCGCCTGCGGGACGGTGCGGTTGACGATCGTCATCTGCCCGCCGCCAACGAGCTCCTTGAACTTCACGAGCGAGAAGTCCGGCTCCACGCCGGTCGTGTCGCAATCCATCAGGAACGAGATGGTGTTGTGGCTGATGAAACCGTTCGCGACGTAGGTCACGTTGTCGGGCACCGAGAGGTCGAACGTCGGCTCGTCGTCCTTGAGCTCGACGCTCGCGACGTCGTCGTAGAAGTAGCCGAGCAGGTGTTCGAGTTCGGCGTTCTCCTCGCGCTCCGCTAGCAGCGTTGCTGAACGCCGCGTGACGGCGCCGTTCCTCGACAACTGGAGCAGAAGAACCTTGCGGAGGCGGTCGTTCTGCGGCGCAAGGCGGTCAACGAGCTCGCGTGTCACCGGAATGTGGTCGTAGCGGGCCGCCTGACCGTGGTCGTTGCCGCTCAGTCCCTCGTTCTTGCGGGCGGACATGAAGCCGACCTCCTCCACGAAGCGAAATGCCATCGACGCGTTGAGGAGGCGCAACCTGTGGCACGGTGCTCCCCACTTCGCCCGCGAATCCTGGATGTCGCGAGTCGTGACAAAACCCAGCGTGAGCAGGAGCGTCTGCACGTCGCGGGAGAACTCCTCGCACGTGGTGTTCCAGTAGGCGTAGCCGTTATTTGCGTTGCCATCGGCCTCGAACAGGCCCCGCACGAAAGCCGCGTAGATCGCCGAATCGTTGGCATGGAGGACCGCGTCAGGGATGTGCGGAGACCAGCCCTTCCCGCTGTGCCCTTCGAAGGGGGGCTGCTTCGCGAAGCCGCAGGCCTCCCACCAGATGGTCAGCGGCACGGAGTGGAAGGCGACCTCGGTGTAGCCGGTGCACGGAAGCAGGTGCGCTTGGAGTCCGAACAACTTTCGGCCGAGCTCGACGAGGCGGTCGACCACATCGTCGTCGCCGTCGGCCACGCAGAGCCGGATGCCCTTGGCGTGAAGCGATCCATCGCCCATGAAGTAGCCCACGAACTCGGCGAGCTCGGAGCTCATCAGCCGCGGGACCGTGACGCGCTGTGCGACGTTCCAATGCAGGTCCCCGAGCGGTGGGAGCACCACTTCGCAGGGCTCGCCGACCATGCTCTCAAGCATCATCGGCACGCGGTCGCCGGGCTCGACCTCCGCCAAGCGGCGCCAGACCCAGTCGCCGTGCGCGTCTACGAGCTTGATTCGGTGGGCCGGCGTTCCCTGGATGCGATAGCCGCGGTTGGTCTCGATGGAGACGACCTGCTCGCTTCCGTTGACGTAGAACTTCGTCGCCTCTCGGGGTCCGTCGTCGGTCGCAACCTCAAGCGCTACGTCCTGCCACTTCGCTCCGTCTGTGTCTCCGAGGCTGCGCAGGCGCACAAGTCCGCGGTTCGTGCTCACGAGCGAGCCGGCGACGAGGCAGCCCGTAGGCGCGAGCACCGTGGCCTGAGCGTTGCGGTAGCCGTGTTCGTCGCCGAGTGCGACGGCCTCATCCCACGCGCGTCGTGCGGCCGACAGGAGCTCTGCATCCCCCAGGTCGTCGTCAGGGATCGCATACGAGGCGTCGCGATGCATGCGCATCACAGCGTTGTGGGCCTCGCGATTCTCTTCGTAGCGCTCGTATGGGCCGAGAGCTGCAGCGACCCGCGCCGACTCGGCGTACGCGCGACCTGTCATGAGCGCAGTGATCGCGGCCGAGGTCGCGCGCCCCTCGTCGGAGTCGTAGGGCATGCCGTTGGACATCAGGTAGGCGCCGAGGTTGGCGTAGCCGAGTCCGAGCTGGCGGAAGGCGCGGGCGTTGACGCCGATCTCCTCGGTCGGGTAGCTCGACGGGCCGACGACGATCTCCTGAGCGAGAAGCATGATGTCGACGACGTGCTCGAAGGTGGGCACATCGATGCTGCCATCGGCCCGGCGGAACTTCATGAGATTCAGCGATGCGAGGTTGCAAGCTGAGTCGTCGACGCTCAGGTACTCACTACAGGGATTAGATGCATTGATGCGGCCGCTGACCGGATTTGTGTGCCAGCGGTTGATCGTCGTGTCGTACTGAACGCCCGGATCGGCGCAACGCCAGGCCGCCTCGGCGATCTCGCTCATCAGCTCGCGCGCAGGGATCGGGTCGCCGATCGGCTCACCGGTGGCGCGCGCGATCAGGCGCCACTCGCGGTCCTCCTCGACGGCCTTCATGAACTCGTCGGTGACACGGACGGAGTTGTTGGCGTTCTGGTACTGGATCGAGAGGAAGCCGTCGCCGTCGATCGACATGTCGAAGCCGGCGTCGCGCAGTGCGGCGGCTTTGTCCTCCTCCTTGGCCTTGCACCAGATGAAGTCGCGGATGTCGGGGTGGTCGACGTTGAGGACGACCATCTTTGCCGCGCGGCGCGTCTTGCCACCGGACTTGATCGTGCCCGCCCATGAGTCGGCGCCGCGCATGAAGGAGACGGGACCCGATGCGGTGCCGCCCTTGGAGAGCGGCTCCATCGAGCCGCGGATGTTTGAGAGGTTGATGCCCGAGCCCGAGCCGCCGCGGAAGATCTTGCCTTCCTTGGTGTTCCACTCGAGGATCGACTCCATCGTGTCCTGGACGGAGAGGATGAAGCAGGCGGAGCACTGCGGGCTCTCCTCGAATCCGACGTTGAACCAGACCGGCGAGTTGAAGGCCGCCAGCTGGTGCAGCAGGATGTAGGTCAGCTCGTCCTCGAAGGTGGCGCCGTCCTCGGGAGTCGCGAAGTAGCCGCGCGAGCGGCCCCAGTCGGCGATCGTGCCGGCGACACGGCCGATCATCTGCTTGACCGAGCGCTCGCGGTCGTCCGATCCGAGCTGGCCGCGGAAGTACTTCTGGGCGACGATGTTGGTCGCGTTCTGCGACCACGAGGCCGGGAACTCGACGTCTCGCTGTTCGAAGGCGACCCGGTCGCCGTGGCCGATGCGGGCGTCGCGTATCTCCCATTGGACCGTGTCGAAGGGGTGCTTCCCTGCGGTCGTGAAGACGCGGCGGAGGACAAGTGCCTCGCCTGCTTTGGTGGTTTCGACGGTCCGTGTTCCCATGCTCATAACCCTCTCTGCGTCGTGTCGCCGACGCCCTTTGCTTGATCCGGTGGGGTCGAAGATGTTCCGCCTCCGTTCGGACGGAACGGCCGCCCGGATCGGGCGCGACGACGTGCTCTGAGGGCCACCAATTTTACTCCTTACGCCTCCTCGGCAGAGGCGGCTAACGGCGTCCGAACACGCCTGAAAAAGCCCTGCTCAGCGACCCAATCGAAGCCAGTCGCCGAACTCCGCGAGAACCCCTCCCGCGCGGTGGCGAGCCTCCGCGAGGGAGTGCCTGGCATCGGCGAGCCAGGCCGGCTCGAGCGCGAGGAGATTGGCCACCAGAAGCCCCAGCGCCAGCAGTGCCAGCACGCCGAGCAGGATCGCGAATCCGATGACCACGAACGCGATCCTATGCGGGTTGACGCCACGGGGCGACGCGGCTACGCTCGCCGCAGCGACGGGGCTGCGGACGATTTTGCGCATCTGGGAGCGGAGGGCTCGACACGCCGGCAAGGACGGCACGGCGGTGGAAGTCCGCGCCGCCGGTTGGGCTCGCGGTTTGCTCTCCTGCTGGCTCTGCTCGGCGCGGCGGCGGCACTGACGCTCAGCGGCCCGTCGGTCGCGCCGGCGCCGCGATCGTCGCGGAGCTCGACACGGCGAACGGGACGATCGACGGTGCGAGCGCATTCGCGGCGCCGCTTCCCGCCATCCGCTTCGCGAAGGCCTACTTCGCGATGAATCTCTCGGACCTGCGCGCGATCGTCAACGGGCTCGCGGCGCAGGGGACGCTCGCGGCGCCGGCGGCAAAGACGCTCAACGCCGAGCTCACGCGCGCTCACAAGGGCTGCGGCAAGCCCGCCTTCGCCGCGGCGATGCGGAGCTTCACGGCGGCGGGCGGGAGGTCGGGGGCGGCCGCCGCGACGATCCTGCCGTATGCGGCGCGGCCCCTGCTCGAGTCGACGGTGACGAGCGGCCTGCGCGTAGCTCAGACCGCGCCGGACCGCACGGCCTAGTCGGCCCTGTCGACGTGCGGCCGGCGGTAGACGGGGCCAGGTTGCGCCGTCCTAGCTGTTGCGCACTAACGTAGGACCAGCTTTCGGCCGATATTTACCGAATGCGCGCATGCGGGCGCTCATCACGAGCGGCGCCCAAAGTCCCAGCACCGGCCGAGGCTGGTTGACTGGTGTGACCGGGCACCCGCCGCGGAGCTCCGCGCCGGATCCCGACACCGAGCTTCGCGGGGAGACCAAGCCGGCGGAGTCGCCTGGCGCGGCAGAATCGCGGGACTGGGGTGAGCTGCAGCACCGGCTGCTGTTCGAGCGCAACCCGCATCCGATGATGGTCTTCGAGCGGGGGTCGCTGCGCATCCTGGCCGTCAGCGACGCGGCCGCGCGCGCCTACGGTTACTCGCGCGAAGAGTTCACCTCGATGACCGTGCGTGACCTGATTCCGGTCGATGAGATGGAGGAGTTCGACGAGCTCCAGCGCTCGCTGGCCCCGGTGGAGGAGCTCGGCGTGGTCGAGATGATCCAGCGGCGCCATCTGCGCAAGGACGGCAGCGAGATCGAGGTCGAGATAACCAGCGACAACCTCGAGCTTGGCGGACGCCAATGCCGGCTGCTGGTCCTCCAGGACGTGACCGAGCGAGAGCGTGTCGCGGACGAGCTCGCGCAGGCCCGCGAGCGCCAGCGCGCAAGCGAGGAGCGCTACCGCACGATCTTCGAGCGCAACCCTCAGCCGATGGTGCTCTACGACCGCGAGACGCTCCAGATCGTCGCCGTCAGCGAGGCCATGGTCGAGCACTACGGCTACACGCGCGAAGAGTTCGCCTCGATGACCATCAAGGACCTTCTGCGAACTGAGGATGTCGCCAGGCTGCTGGCCTTCATCGCCGCGCATCCGGACGGGACGCGACCCTCCGACGGCCTGAGCGAGACGGAGGGCGAGGGCTATCCCAGCAATCACCGGCTCAAGGACGGAACGATCATCGACGTCGAGATCACGAGCACGAACCTCGACCTCGACGGTCGACCGTGCCGCATCGCGCTCATGAACGATGTGACCCTCCGCAACCGGATCGCCGCGGAGGCGATGGTCGCGCGCGACCAGGCCGTTGAAGCGTCCAACGCCAAGTCGGCGTTCCTTGCGAACGTCAGCCACGAGGTCCGCACGCCCATGAACGGCGTGATCGGAATGACGGAGCTTCTGCTGGAGACCGACCTCACCGAGGAGCAGCGCGAGTACGCGGTGCATGTCGCACGCTCGGGCGAGCAGATGCTGTCGGTGATCAACGACATCCTCGACCTCTCAAAGATCGAGAGCGGCCACCTCGAGCTCGAGCTCGAGGAGTTCGACCTCGGCGCGGCGGTGAGACAGACGTGTGACTCGGCGAGCACACTCGCGGCCACGAAGGGGCTGACGCTTGAGATCGCGGTCGACGAGGGCGTGCCGCCTCGTCTGCGAGGCGACGCGCGAAGGTTGCAGCAGGTGCTCCTGAACCTGCTCACCAACGCGGTGAAGTTCACGGCGACCGGGTCGATCTCGGTGCGCGTCGAAGCCACGGCGCGGTCGGAGGCTAAAACGGCGATCAGCATCGCGGTGACAGACAGCGGCATCGGCATCGCAGCGGACGCCCTGGATCGAGTCTTCGACCCCTTCACCCAAGCGGACGCTTCGACGACCAGGGTGTACGGGGGTACCGGACTCGGTCTGGCGATCGTGCGGGAGCTGGTCGAGCTGATGGACGGGAGCATCACCGCCGCGAGCGAGCCGGGTCGGGGAAGCACCTTCCGCTTCGACGTCGAGATGGACAACGTCGCCGCGGCGGATGCGGCGCCTGCGGGCAAGGCCGAGGAGGAGTCCGCGACATTCGAGAGCGCTCCGAGCGTGCTCATCGCCGAGGACAACCCGGTCAACCAGATCGTCGCCGAGCGCATGCTCGAGCGCTGCGGCTGCACGGCCCAGGTGGTAAGCGACGGTCTTGCCGCGGTCGAGGCATGGCGCACCGGCCGCTACGACCTGGTGCTCATGGACTGCCAGATGCCGCACCTCGACGGCTACGAGGCGACAGCGCAGATCAGGCGCCTCGAGGGCGCGAACCGCACTCCAATCATCGCGATGACCGCCCACGCCCTCGCCGGCGACAGGCAGCGCTGCCTCGACGCCGGGATGGACGACTACCTGAGTAAGCCGCTTCGCCACGCGGACCTGCGCGCGGCCATCACGCGCTGGGCGGTCGATCGCCTTGCCCGGGCCGACTCGGTTCAGGCCTCGCCGGTCCAGTAGGGAACCTCGTCGGTCTCGCGGAAGAGCTTGCCCGGCGGCCAGACGCCGATCTTTCCGGAGTCCGGGTAGACGCACGCCGAAACCTGCTCCTGCGTGGAGATCATCAGCACGCGAACTGCAGCGGCGTCGACGTTGGTCACCTTGTGCGCGCCCGGCTCGCCCTCGGGGAAGTAGACGACGTCGCCGGCACTCAGACGATCCTCGCCCTCGGGCGTGCGCAGCAGCGGCGAGCCTGAGAGGACGATCAGCCACTCCTCGATGCCGATCTCGTAGTGGTAGGGGCCAACGCTCTGGCCCTCGTCGAGCTCGTAGACGGTCGCGCCAAGCAACTCCGAGCCGAGCGCCGTGCGCAGTCTCGCGGCGCGCACCCGGTAGCCCTCGGGCAGCCCCTCCTCCTCGGCGAGCTCGACCTCGCCGACGTTGATCACTCGCCCTCCCAGTAGTCGACGGCGTCGCCGCGGCGGAACATCAGGCGCTCACCGCCCGGCCCGGGCCGCGCGCCGACCTTGTCCGAATCGGGGTAGACGGAGATGTAGGGCGGACCGCCGCAGGAGAAGAGCATCACGCGGCCGGGGCCGCGCAGCGCGTGGGCGCCCGCCGACCCGCGCGGGAAGCAGGCGACGTCGCCCTCAC
>DATGHN010000072.1:0-13080 GCA_035308005.1 Solirubrobacteraceae bacterium | reverse complement strand
GCCGGGGTTCCTGTGGGGAGCGGCGACGGCGTCCTACCAGATCGAGGGCGCGGTGGCCGACGATGGCCGTGCGCCGTCGGTGTGGGACACCTTCAGCCACACTCCGGGCAAGGTCGCCGGCGGGGACACCGGCGATGTCGCGTGCGACTTCTACCATCGCTATGAGGAGGACCTCGAGCTGATCGCGGCGCTTGGGCTGAGCGCGTTTCGCTTCTCGATCGCCTGGCCGCGAATCCAGCCCGACGGTCGCGGCGCGATCAACCAGGCCGGTCTCGACTTTTATCGGGCACTTGTCGATGGCCTGCTCGCGCGCGGCGTGACGCCTGCGATCACCCTGTTTCACTGGGACCTTCCGCAGGCGCTCGAGGACCGCGGCGGGTGGGCGGTGCGCGACACCGCCGAGCGCTTCGCCGACTACGCGGCGATCGTCGCCGGCGCGCTGGGCGACGCCGACGCGCTGTGGATCACGCTGAACGAACCCCAGCAGGTCGCACACCAGGGCTATCGCATCGGCACGCACGCTCCCGGGCACACCGACAACGTGCTCGCGGCGGCGGCGACGCACCATCTGCTGCTCGGTCACGGCCTGGCGCTCGCGCGGTTGCGCGAGCTGCTCCCGGGCGGAACGAAGGTCGGGATCTCGCTCGACATACACCCCGTGCGCGGCGTCGGCGAGGACGCGGCCCACGCGGTCGAGGTCCTCGATGCGGAGATCAACCGCGTCTTCTTCGATCCAGTCGTCCACGGGCGCTACCCGAGCGCTGCGCGGGCGCACATCCTGCCGCCGCCGGCGCTGATCGAACCGGGCGACCTCGAGCTGATCCAGGCGCCGGTCGACTTCCTCGGCATCAACTACTACAACCCCCATTACGTCGCGATCGCCGACGGCGCCGAGCCGGGTATCGGCGGAGTGATCGGGGCGGTCGACGTCAAACCGGACGAGTTGCCACGGACCTCGATGGGCTGGCTGATCGAGCCCGACGGCCTGCTCGACACGTTGGTCGCGGTCGCCGATGAAACACCCGACGGTCTCGAGCTGTATGTCACCGAAAACGGCTGCGCCGCCCCAGACGTTCTCGACGGCGACGGCGAGGTCGAGGATCGCGCGCGGATCGACTACCTCTACGGGCACATCGATGCCGTCCGTCGGGCGGTCGGCCGCGGCGTGCCGCTGGCCGGCTACTTCGTCTGGTCGCTGCTCGATAACTTTGAGTGGGCCTGGGGCTATGACAAGCGTTTCGGCCTGATTTACGTGGACTTCGAGACACAGCGCCGGGTGCCGAAGAGCAGCGCTTCGTTCTACCGGGAGATAGCCGTTTCGAACGCGCTACCGGGCGAGCCACCGCCATCGGAGGCGGCACTGCGTTGAACGCGGGCGACTCAGCGTGGGGCGCCCGCGTCGGGCGCGACAGCCCGGTCGGACGTGCTGCCCGTCGGGATCCAGCGTGCGAGAACCATCGCGAGGTCGGCATGGCGCATCGGTTTGGTGATGCAGTCGTCCATGCCCGCGTCGAGGCAGTGCTCGCGCTCGCCGGCCTGGGCGTGAGCGGTCATCGCGATAACCGGTGTGCGCTCGCCGGCGGCTTCGCGGCGGCGCAGCTCAGCGGTCGCGTCGTAGCCGTTCATGTTCGGCATCTGGCAGTCCATCAGCACGGCGTCGAAGTGCTCTCTGGATAGGGCTTCGATCGCTTCGCGGCCGTCCCTGACGACGTGGGCGCGACAGCCGCAGCGTTCGAGCGCGCGTGCGGCGACGATCTGGTTGATGCGGCTGTCCTCCGCGATCAGGACGACCGGGGGCCGCTCCCAGAGCTGCTGGGCGAGTGACGCCGGCGACTCGTTTGGCGCACGCGCCTCGTCCTCGCTGGCGACGGCGAGCTCGAGCTCGAACCAGAACTTGCTACCGCGTCCGAGCTCGCTCTCGGCGCCGATCCTGCCGTTCATCATCTCGACCAGTTCCTGGGCGAGCGCGAGCCCCAATCCGGCGCCACCGTAGCGCCTCGTCATTGACGCGTCGGCCTGCGTGAACGGCTCGAACATGCGCTGCAGATCCGACGCTTCGATGCCGATTCCCGTGTCCGCGATGTCGATGCGCAGCCGCGCCTCGGCGCTGCCTCGGCTGGGCAGCGCTCTTGCCTCCACAGTGATCGCACCCGAGGCCGTGAACTTGACTGCGTTGCTCAGAAGAGCCTGGAGGACCTGTCGGATCCGGTTTGCGTCCCCGCGCGTGAGCTGCGGCAGATCAGGATCGACGTCGACGTCGAACCGAAGTCCCTTCAGGTCGGCGTCGACCTCAGCCGCCGCGCAGCTGTCGACGATCGCGTCTTGGAGCGCAAAGGGGGCGATCTCGAGCGTGAGTTGACCCGTCTCGAGCTTCGAGATGTCGAGGACGTCGTTGATCATCGCGAGCATCTGCTCGCTCGAGCGACCGATCTGCTCCGCGTAGACGCGTTGCTCCTCGTCGAGCGGCGTGCCGAGGAGGAGTTCGTTCATCCCGACGACACCGTTCATCGGGGTGCGGATCTCGTGGCTCATGTTGGCGAGGAACGCGGACTTGAGGTTCGACGCCTCGACAGCAGCGTCGTGCGCGGCCGCCAGGGCCGCGGCGGCGCGATTGCGGTCGGTCACGTTGTGGTACAGCACGATCCGGCAATCGCGGCCGTCGACCTGCAGGTTCGCGCTCGTCGCCTCGACCTCGATGACGGTGCCGTCCTTGTACTGGTGGTGCCACGCACCGCTCGTACCGCCCTGTGTCTGGTCGAGCGTCACGCCGCTCGGGTTCGTCGAAAGAAGAGCGTGCAGACGCTCGGCCTCCTCCGCCGGAACGAGCTGCAGCACCGCCATCGAGTGCAGCTCGTCGCGTGAGTAGCCGTAGGCGGCGACGAGGGCGTCGTTGACGGCGACGATCTCGTAGGTATCGCGGTCGTAGACGAGGAGCGGTTGAGGGTTGCTTTCGAACATCAGGCGGTATTTGAGCTCGCTCGCCCGAAGCTCCTCGTTGAGGCGCACGAGGTCGCCCTGGAGCACGACGCGTTCATGTTCGAGTTGCTCGCGCTGGCGTAGGTTCTCGGCCTCGGTGAGCACGCGATCTACGACGGGACCGATCCGAGCAAGATTTCCCTTCACGACGACGTCTCGCACCCCCGACTTGAGCGCCTCGACCGTGGCCTCCTCGCCGATCGTGCCGGAGAGGATCACGAACGGGACGTCGGGTGCGCGCTCTTGCACGATCCGCAGGGCCTCGCGTGAGTTGAAGCCCGGCAGGCCGTGATCGCACAACACGAGCTGCCAGTCGCGCGTCGTCAGCGCGTCGCGCAGCGCCGCCTCGTTGTCCACGCGGAGGGGAGATGTGGCGAAGCCCGACCGACGCAGCTCGTGGAGGACCAGCTCCGCGTCGGCCTCGGAGTCCTCGATCAGCAGCAGGTCGAGCGTGCGTGTCACGAGTGCGCGGCGGTCGGCGTCATGGCGACCGGCGGCTCGTTGAGTAGCAGCCAGTACAGCCCGAGCGTCTGGACGGCGTCGACGAACTGGTCGAAGTCGACGGGCTTGACGATGTAGCTGTTCACGCCCAGGTCGTAGCTTTCGACGATGTCGCGCTCCTCGCGCGAGCTCGTAAGGATCACGACGGGAAGGTGGGCGAGCTCCGGCGTTGAGCGGATCTCGCGGAGCACCTGCAGGCCGTCGACCTTCGGCAGCTTGAGATCGAGGAGCACGATTCGCGGCCGCGCGCCGGGCGGGCGGCCGTTCCCGCCGAGCAGGTAGTCGAGTGCCTCCTGACCGTCGCGGGCGACCTCGATGCTGTTCGCGAACTTGTGCTTCTGGAACGCGTGCAGCGCGAGCTCAAGGTCGTTGGGGTTGTCCTCGACGAGCAGGATCTCGACCGTCGCTGGGTTCACAGCGCGGCCGCCTCGAGCGTGAAGTGGAAGACAGCGCCTTCGTCGGGCGTGCTCTCAGCCCAGATCCGGCCGCCGTGCCGCGTGACGATGCGCTGGACGATCGCCAGCCCGACGCCGGTGCCCTCGTAATCCTCGGCGCGGTGCAGTCGCTGGAACACCTGGAACAGCTTCTCGGCGTAGCGCATGTCGAAGCCAACGCCGTTGTCGGCGACGCTGAAAACCAGCTCGCCGTCGCGCTGTTCGGCGCCGACCGCGATCCTGCTGGGCGTCCGCGTGCTGCTGTACTTGACCGCGTTGCCGAGCAGGTTTGCGAAGACCTGTCGCACGAGCGCGTGATCGGCTGCGAGCACCGGCAGGTGGCCGTTCGTGAACTCGATCGCGCGCGACGGCTCCGCGGAGGCCAGCTCGCGCTCGAGCTCCTCGACAAGCGCCGCGCTGTCGACGGGCGCGCGTGTGACCGGCTGACTCGCGAGGCGCGAGAACGCGAGCAGATCGTCGATCAGGTCACCCATCGCTCGCGTGTTGTCGCGGATCAGGCCGAGGTAGCGCTGCTGCGACTCGGTCAGCGTGTGCTCGCTGTCCTCGATCACGATCCGCGAGAACCCGTCGATCGCCCGCAGCGGAGCGCGCAGATCGTGTGAGACCGAGTAGCTGAACGCCCCAAGCTCCGCGTTGGTCGCCTCGAGCTCCGCGTTGACAACCGCGACCTGGTGCGCCTGCGCAACAAGCTGACCGGCCGTGCTGAGGGAGCGCCGCAGCAGCAGCACGCAGCCCAGACCCGCAAGCGCGAATGCCACGAACACCAGCCAGATCACCCACCACTGCGAGCCGACATCCGCCGGGTACAGCGTGCTCACGGGCTCGGTCAGCGCCACCCGCCAGGCCGAGCCGCCGATCGACGCCGCGACAAAATACGTCTGCGGTCCGCTGTTGGCAGCGCCATAGCGCCCCTGCACCGAGGTGTCGTCGGCGTGCGAGCTCAGCGCCGCCGCGAACTGAGGGCTCAGCTGGCTCCCGATCGGAACCGTGGAAGCCGAGCCGGCGAGGATCCGCCCCGCCCCGTCGACCATGTAGCCGCGTGCGCTCTGATGTGGAAGGGCGTCGAGGAGGTAGCTGCCCAGGAACTTCGAAAGCAGCGTGACCGGGTACCCGAGGACCTCGACCCGCTCGCCGAACTTCGTCGGGAACGGAATCGCCTGCTCGACCAGGTAGTGGCCGCCGGGGCCGGCGACCAGGTCTGAGAACCATGGAGCGCCGCCTAGCGCATGAGCGACCGCCACCGCTCCAACGCCCCGCGCGGCGGAGGCCGGCATGCCGGCGGTTGAAGCGAGGATATGACCACTCGAGTCCGCCACGTAGGCGTAGCCAAGCCCCGTGCCCTTGGCCAGCGCCGCGAGCGTGCCCGCATTGAGGTGCGCTCCGCCGTAGCTACGCGTCGCGGCCTGCACCTCCGGCGCCACGGTGGCCGAGAAGATCGCCTTCGTCAGTCCGGCGGCGATCGTCGCCTGGGCCCCAAAGCGCTGCTCAGCGTCATGCCGCGAGCGCGCCTGAGAGCTCGCCAGCACGAGCGCGAAGACTCCGAGCAGAACCAACATAAGGGCGGCGGCGAGCGTGACGATCGCTCGCGGATGCCAACGAGCCCAGCCAACGGGGCCGGCGTCGCGGGTGGCCTCGCCCGCGTTTGAGTCGGGCTGCGCCGAGCGCGACCCCGCGACTCTGTGAGGCCTGACCAGGCCCTGTACGGCCATCGGCTTCACGCCGAGTCCAGGACCGCCGATCCGCCGGAGGTCACGACACGCACTCCGAATAGTCCGCAGTGCGTCGCCGCTATCGATCCGCTTGTCAACCGACTGCTCACAAGCAATAACCACCCGCGAATCGCTTTGCGTTGGGCCGCGCCCAACCTTGTCCCAGACTCATCGGCGGATTAAGCGCATTTGATGAGCCGGGCCAGACGAACGCGCATACACGCTGTCGCCCTCGCCGCAGGCCAAAACGCGCCGGTACATGGGGCGTTTCTCAGTACGGATCGCCAGGGACCGCTCCGCTCACGCCCGAGGTGGCTCCCGTTTTGGGGCGGGCCGACAGGTAGTCGAGCCCGCCCCGCTTGCTGAAGACGCTCTACCCGGCGCTGGCGGCGGTGTCGAGCCCGCCCACACCCACGTACTCGATCTGCTCGGCCTCAACGTCCTTTCGCGATGCGCGGACGAAGACGACGACGGCGATTGCCGCGAGCAGCATCAGCGCCGCGCTGACGCTGAAGGCGGTCGTATAGCCGTGGACGGCGCCGAGCGATGTGGCCGCGATCGAGTGCCCGTGGCTCGCGAGGTAAGCCGCGGTGGCGGTTGCCGCGACGGTGTTGAGCAACGCGGTGCCGAGCGCGCCCCCGACCTGCTGGGTCGCGTTGACGAGCGCGCTGGCGACCCCGGCGTCCCTGTCGTGGACGCCGATCAGGGCTGTGCTGCTCATCGGCACGAAGGTCATTCCCATGCCGAGGCTGACGATGAGCTCAGGTGCCAGGACGCCTCCGACATAGCTGCTGTGCACGCCGAGCTGGGTGAACCACAACAGTCCGGCCGTCGCGAGCGTCAAGCCGACGATCATCGGCAGGCGCGGCCCGATCCGTGGCAGCAACTGGCTGGCGATGCCGGCGCCCAGGATGATCCCGCCGGAGAAGGGCAGGAACGCAAACCCGGTCCGCAGCGCCGAGTAGCCAAGCGTGCGCTGGAGGAAGAAGGTCAGGAAGAGGAAGGTGCCGAGGAGCGCGCACCCGACCAGCAGCGAGGCGAGGAACGAGCCGCCGCGGTTGCGCTCGAGGACGACGCGCAGCGGAAGCAGCGGGTGACTCACGCGCAGCTCGATGACGACGAAGGCGACCAAGGCCAGTGCCGCGCCGATCAGCAGCGCGAGCGTCAGCGGCGCGCCCCAGCCGTGTGTGCTGGCGACGGTGAAGCCGTAGACGAGCAGGAATAGCCCGACGGTGGAGGTCGCCGCGCCGGGGAGGTCGTAGCTGTGCCTGGTCTCCGCCTTGCTCTCGCGGATGTAGCGGACCGCGGCGAACGCGGCGGCAAGCGCGATCGGCACGTTGATCAGCAGCGTCCAGCGCCAGGAGGCGAACTGCGTGAGCATCCCGCCGACGACGAGGCCGATTGCCGCGCCGCCGCCGGCGACGGCGCCGTAGACGCCGAACGCCTGGGCGCGCTCGCGCGCCTCGGTGAAGGTGACGGTCAAAAGCGACAGCGATGCCGGCGCCATCAGGGCGGCGAAGGCCCCCTGGATCGCGCGCGCGCCGAACAGCATCGCCTGGTCTTGGGCGAGCCCGCCGAGCGCAGACGCCGCGCCGAACCCGATCAAGCCGATCACGAACATCCGCCGGCGGCCGACGTAGTCGGCGATTCGCCCGCCGAGCAGCAGCAGGCTCCCGAAGGCGAGCGTGTAGGCGCTCAGTACCCACTGCCGGTTGGCCACCGAGATGTGCAGCGCGTGCTGGGCCGAGGGCAGGGCGACGATGATCACCGACGCGTCGAGCACGATCATCAGCTGCGCGATCGCGATCACAGCAAGCGACCACCACCGGCGGGGGTCCGGTCCGTCGCCGCGCTGAAGGTCTTTGGAGGTCATCGTCTGGGTCGCCATCGGCTTGCTCCTCGGTGTAAGTCAGGCTATAATCGGAGTGGCAGTTCCGGTTCTCCCGGCACTATACGGAACTCACGTTCCGTTTGTCAACAGCCAAATGTGAACAAGCGATGACCGCGGAGACCACCGGCGAGCAAGTCGCCGAAACCGAGGGCGCACCGCGCGCCGCGGCCGCGAGGCCGCTGCGCGCCGACGCCGCGAAGAATCGCGAGCGGATACTCGAGGCGGCCGAGGCGACCTTCACCGCCGAAGGCGTGGCCGCGCCGATTGACGCGGTGGCACAGCGCGCCGGCGTCGGGGTGGGGACCGTCTACCGCCATTTCCCGACCAAGGAGGCGCTGTTCGAGGCGATCGTGACAGCGCGTCTCAACGACCTCTGCGAGAAGACCCGAGAGCTCGCCGAGGACGGCGCACCCGACGAGGCGGTGTTCTCGTTCCTGCGCGAGTTCGGCCGCCAGGCGTCGGCGAAACAGGACCTCTTCGACGCCATGGACGCCGCCGGGATCGACATCAAGTCGACGTGCGCGGCGAGTGTCGACGAGCTGACGCGCGGCATCGACCTGCTGATCACCCAGGCCAAGGCGGCCGGCGCGGTGCGCGACGACGTCGCGACCGACGAGGTGATGACGCTGATCGTCGGCGCCTGCCATTCCAGGCAGGACGACCTCGTCTGCCAGCGGATGGTCGAGATCGTCTGCGACGGGATCCGCAAGCCCGCCGCGGCCGGCGACTGAACTCCTGGTCCTGGCGGGCCCCGGCGGTAGCGTGTCGCCGGTGGATCTCGCGCAGGGCGCTCGCACCTTCGACGGCGAGGCCGTTCGCCGCGCCTGCCGCGCGACGCTTGACGGCAACTGGCGCGAGGGGGTGCGGCGAGCGGACGGCGTGAGCTTCGCCTACACGCGGCCCAGCCCGACTCACTATCCGTTTCAGTGGTACTGGGATTCGTGCTTCGCGGCGATCGTCTGGCGGCGTTTCGATCCGTCGCGGGCGCGCCGGGAGCTCGAGTCGCTGCTCGCCGCGCGCAGGCCCGACGGCTTCATCGGGCACACGATCTTCTGGGACACGCCGCTGAATCTGCGCCAGCGCCTGACGTACAACGTCACTTCCGCATCCGCGCTGATGACGGCGACGATTCAGCCACCGCTGCTCGCGTGGGCGTGGCGGATCGCGGTGGGCGACCCGGCTGGCGAGCCCGCCATCGTCGCTCACCACGACTGGCTCTGCGAGCACCGCGACCTCGACGGCGACGGGCTGATCTGGATCATCCAGCCGGACGAGTCGGGCCTTGACTCCTCGCCTGAGTTCGACGGAATGTGGGGCGCGAGCCAGACCGGACCGCTGCAGTTCGTGCGGCTACTGCGACGCGACCGCCGGCTCGGCTTCGACCTTCGCCGGATCGTCGCCGCCGGCCGGCCGGTGTGCTGCGAGGTGGTGACGAACGTCCTGCACGCGCTCTCGGCGCTGGCGCTCGGGCGCGCCTCGCTCACCGGCGCGATCGTAGAGCGGCTCTACGACGAGCGAGCCGGCCTGTTTCGCTCGCTGGCGCGCCCGGATGCGCACCGCCGCCATCCGGTTACGTGGGCAGCGCTCGCGCCGCTCGCGCTGCCCGACCTGCCGCAGGAGATCGCCCGGCGGCTCGTCGAGGAGCACCTCCTCGACCCAGGGAAGTTCTGGCTCGCGCTGCCACCGCCATCGGTCGCCGCCAACGATCCGGCGTTCTCGACCCGCGACACCCGATTTGGGATCCGCCGCTACTGGCGCGGCCCGACTTGGGTTAACGCCGCCTGGCTTCTGTGGCTCGGTCTCGTCCGCCTCGGCTACGGCGCCGAGGCCGAGCTGGTTCGCACGCGCGTCTGCGCGGCAGTCGCGGCCGCGGGACTGCGCGAGTACTACGACCCCTTCACAGGGCAGGGCATGGGCACGCACGCGTTCGCGTGGTCGACGCTCGTCCTCGAACTGCTCGACCCCGACCCGCGCGCCGCGAACAGCTACCTGCCCGAGGCTGGCGGCTAGCAGAGCTCCGCTTCGTCGGCTGCGCAGGCGGCCGTCGCGTCCGGCGCGTCGCCGCAGCTCATCGGTCCGGTTGCGCGAGCGAGGAGCGCGTGCAGGGTCGAACGCTCGTCGTCGTCGAGTCCGGCGAGAACCTGGTCCTGGACCGCTGCGAGCGCGCGTTCGGCGGCGGCGAGGGCTGTGCGACCGGCGTCGGAGAGCTCAACGATGTGGCGCCGGCGATCGAGGACGTCGCGGCGGCGCTCGAGCAGCGACTTGCGCTCGAGCTCGTTGAGCAGGCCGACGAGGTTCGTGGGATCGAGATGGAGGACCTCGCCGAGCGCGACCTGCGTCATCGAGCCGCGGTCGCGCAGGATCGTCAGCGCGACGAGGTGTCGGGGTCGCAGCCCGCTCGGGGCAAGCGCGGCCTCGCAGCTACGCCGCGCGACGCGCGCGAGGTGGTTGAGCATGACGAGCGATGGATGGGAGGCCGGGGTGGTGGCGGGCATCGTCAATAGATCTTATCTCAACCGCCGGCCCCCGGACTAATAGTTTGTGCTATACAAAGCATCTATCGCGCATTTAGCATCGACGTCGCGCAAGCCACCAACCCCAAGGGAGAAGCGATCATGAACAAGCTTCAAATCATCGTCGGCAGCACCCGACCGACGCGAGCCGCCGAGCGCGTCTTCCCCTGGATCGCTGAGCAAGCGGCGCAGCACGGGAGCTTCGACGTCGAGGTGATCGACCTGCGTGACTGGAACCTGCCGTTCTTCCAGGAGCACGTGGGCACGATCGGCGATTTCGCGAACCCGACGTACTCCGAGCCGGCCGTCAAGGCGTGGAACGAGAAGCTCGCTGAGGGCGACGCCTACCTGGTCGTCACCGCCGAGTACAACCACAGCGTCCCGGGGGAGCTCAAGAACGCGATCGACAACGTCTTCGTGAGCTTCGCTCTGCGCAACAAGCCGATGGCGTTCGTCGGCTACAGCGGCGGCATCGCAGCCGGCACGAGGGCGATCGAGCACCTCGCCCTGATCGCGGTCGAGGCCGAGGCGGTACCGCTGCGCAACAGCGTGCTGATCCCGTTCGTCGGCGATGCGTTCGACGCCGACGGCGGGCCCGTCAACCCCGCGACCGCGAACGCGCTGTCCATCGTTCTCGACGACCTCTCGTGGTGGGCGGATGCGCTCTCGCAGGCGCGGGCCGAAGGCGAGCTGCCGCCGGCCGCGTTCCGCTCCCGAGTCCCAGTCGCGCAGGCCGAGTAGGACCTACGATGCATCCGTGGTCACCGGCGTCGATTTCATCTACATCCCCACCCGCGACTTCGAGGCCGCGTCGCGCTTCTACACAGACGTGCTCGGCCTGCAGCTCTCGAAGCGATACGGCCGGGCGCCGGGGGGCGAGTTCGAGACGGGAAACCTGACACTGCAGCTGCTCGAGTCCGCGGCGATCGGGCGAGCGTTCGAGCCGAACCCGAACCCGATCGCCCTGCGCGTCGACGATGTAGCGGCGGCGCGGGCAGAGCTCGAGTCAAAAGGCGTCGCCTTCGAGCACGACACGATCGACAGCGGCGTCTGCCATATGGCGGTGTTCAAGGACCCGGACGGCAACGTGCTGATGCTCCACCACCGCTACGCGCCACCTGACGCCTAGGCCCCACGCTCAGCTGCGGTTCAGCGGCCGGGCGGCGAGCCGGTTGTGACGCGATTTGGTCGTTTGCGGGCCCGGTGAGCGGAAGTTCAGGCGCGTGCGTTCGTCCTCGCCGATCGCCGCCTGCTCGGCCGTCGTCGGGTAGTACCTCGACGCCGGCGCAGAGCCGCCGCCCTGGACCGGCATCGTCTGCTTGGTGGGCACGCTCGGCGAGGCGCCGCCGGTTTCGGTGTCCTGGGAGATAGCCGCGCAGGTTCCGCTCAGCGGCATGTCGGCTGCGGTTGCGGGAAGGCGCGGCACCGACGTGCTCGTGCGGGACTGGAACATCGTCGAGGTCAGGTCGCCGACCGTCGCACGCCGCCAGGCCGACACGTTGGGCACCTCGACGCCGAAGCGCGCCGCGACGAGCTGCAGCTGCGAAGTGTGGTCGAACGTCTCGGAGGCAATGTGGCCGCCGCGACTGAACGGCGAGATGACGAGCATCGGCACCCGCATACCGAGGCCAAGCGGCCCGGCGATGCTGAGTGTCTGCGACGAGTTGCCGGGCTCGAGCGTGGAGCTCGGCGTGCCTGTCAGGTATTCGCCGGGCGTGCCGGCCGGGGCCGTCGGCGGCGGGACGTGGTCGAACCAGCCGTCGTTCTCGTCGTACATCAGAAACAGCGCGGTCTTTGACCACAGCGCGGTGTTCGCGGTCAGCGCGTCGAGCACGAGCGAGGTGAAGTACATGCCGTTCGCCGGCGCTGACGACGGATGCTCGTCGAAGCCGAGCGGCGGGATGATCCACGACACGCTCGGCAGCGATCCCGACGCGATGTCGGCGATGAAGTCGTTCGGGAATGTCGGCTCGAAGGCGTTCCGGTAGAGCGGCGAGAGCGGGTTGCGAAAGGCGGTGAAGTAGGGGAGGACGTGGTCGGAGGCGACCATCACCTCCGGATTGGTGATCGGGTTGTAGAGCGCGGGGCTCCAGGTCGGGTACTGGGCCAGCGAGGCGTACTGGCCGCTCAGCCCAACGTTGCTCGGGCTGTAGACCTTCCAGGGGACCCCGGCGTCCTGGAGCACCTCCTGCATCGTCGGCCACTTGCAGTCCCAGAGGACGTCCGGCGTCTCGTTGGTGTCCGTCACCGGCCCGCCCTGCGTGCCCGCCGGATCGATCGTGCCGCTGTTGGCCATCAGCCGGTTGGGGTGGGTCGGCCCGAGGATCGAGCAGTGGTAGCCGTCGCACAGCGTGAAAGCGTCGGCCAGCGCGTAGTAGAAGGCGAGGTCCGCGCGCTTGTAATAGCCCATCGTCATCGCCCCGTTGGCGCCCTCGTACTGCGAAGAGGTGTGCGTCGAGACGAACGCGTCCATCGCGCCGTTGTTCCAGCACAGATGCTGCGGCCCCCAGTCGTGGGTGAGGTCGTCGGTGCACTCGAGGCCCGCGGTGCTGTCCAGATGAAACGGCAGAAGCACGTCGGGCGGCACGAGCGCGGTGCCGCCCGGATAGCGCTGCGCGAAGGCGCCGAGCGAGCGCGCCGGATGGTCGTTGAACCCGCGGCCCCTCGGGTAGTCGCCGAAGTAGTGGTCGTAGGAGCGGTTCTCCATCATCAGGAAGACGATGTGCTCGACGGCCCCGAGGTCGGATCCGGCGGCCGGAGTACTCGCGGCCCGCGCGACGGTCTGCGCGCCGGACCCGCGCGTCGCCCACGCCAGGGCCGGCGCCGCGAGCACCGCCCCGGCGCCCGCCATGCCGAAGTAGCTCAGCAGCTGTCGCCGGGTCAGGACGCGCCCGTGAAGATCCTCCGGTAGCCGCACCTCTCTGCCTCCTTCAATCGCTCTCACGGCACCGCGCGCCGCGCTCTCGTACACGGGTACCCGCGGCACGCCGCAGCGATGTGACGATGTTGTGAGCGCCGGCCGTCCTTTGGCGCCC
>DATGHN010000071.1:0-5944 GCA_035308005.1 Solirubrobacteraceae bacterium | reverse complement strand
ACTGGAGGCCGAACGCCGCGCGCTCGTCGGGCAGACCGAGCTCCTTGGCCTCGGGCCAGGCTTCGGCGATCTTATCGGTCGTGACGCCCGGGCGCACGAGGTCGATC
Organism: Solirubrobacteraceae bacterium; assembly: GCA_035308005.1. Taxonomy (GTDB): domain Bacteria; phylum Actinomycetota; class Thermoleophilia; order Solirubrobacterales; family Solirubrobacteraceae; genus Palsa-513. The sequence continues at coordinate 5,837 of DATGHN010000071.1, read as the reverse complement.
GCCGCGTCGAGCCACTCGCGGCAGCGGCGGTAGGCGTCGAGTTGCGGGGGCGTCGCGTAGCCGACGTTGAACGTGCGGTAGTAGCACGTCCGGTAGCCGTTGAAGGCGTGGATGATGTCGAAGAAGACCTGGTCGCCGGGGCGAAGCAGGCGGTCGGCGAAGGTGTGCGGGTGCGGCGCGCAGCGGTCGCCGGAGATCGCGTTGATCGCCTCGACGTGCTCTGAGCCGAGCTCGAAGAGCAGCTTCATCGCCGCGGCGACGACCTTGTTCTCGGTCACCCCCGGGCGCAACATCTCATAGATCTCCTCATAGACCGCGTCGACGATCCCGGCGGCCTGGTCGAGCAGCGCGAGCTCGTCCTCGCTCTTGATCTTGCGCGCCTCGAGCATCACAGGCTGGGAATCGGTCAGGTGGATGCCCTTGCGCTGCAGGGCGAGCGTCGTCGTCATGTCGAGGACGTCGGCGCCGATCGGCTCATCGCTCAGACCGCGCTCTGAGAGCTCGTGGGCGACGAGCTCGGCGAGGTCGTCGGGAACGCCGGTCGCGTCGGGCATCGCGCCGCGCATCGGCGGCACCCAGGCGCGCCAGCTCGTCTCCGGCAGCCACGGGCAGTAGAGCTGATGGTGCTTGGCCGCCGAGCCGAAGTCCCAGAGGATCGGGTCGTCCTCGCGGAAAAGCAGCGCGAAGCGGATGTTCTTGTCGCGCTCCCACGTGCCGATCGCGGTGCTCGTCACGTAGCGCAGGTTGTTGGGGTCAAACAGCAGCAGCGCGCCGAGGTCGGAAGCCTGGAGCGCCTTCTTGGCGTTCGACAGACGATGCGTGCGCAGGCGGTTGAAATCGACCCGCTGCTCCCAGTCCACCGCCATCTTCGCACCGCGTGACGCGATCGCCATGACCCTCTCAACCTCCGCGTTGGTGTTCAGCGATCCTCTACGTTAGCGCGCGCGGTGCACACGCCGCCGGCTACTCCCAGTCGGCCTGCTGGCCCGCCAGCTCGATCGCCCGAAGCACGGCGCGCGCCTTCGACTCCGACTCGAGGAACTCGCGCTCCGGGAGCGCATCGGCGACGGTCCCCCCGCCTGCCTGCAGGTGCGCGACTCCGTCCTTGACGACGACCGTGCGGATGTGGATCGCGGTATCGAGCTCGCCGGTGTAGCTCAGATAGCCGATCGCGCCGCCGTAGCCGCCGCGCTTGACCGGCTCGAGCTCGTCGATGATCTGCATCGCGCGCACCTTCGGCGCACCCGACAGGGTTCCCGCCGGAAGCGTCGCGCGCAGAGCGTCCATCGCGCCGACACCCTCGCGCAGGCGCCCGCTGACCTCGCTGACGAGGTGCATCACGTGCGAGTACTGCTCGACTGACATCAGCGTCTGGACTCGCACCGTCCCGTAGTCGCAGACGCGTCCGAGGTCGTTTCGGCCGAGGTCGACGAGCATCATGTGCTCGGCGCGCTCCTTCTCATCGGCGAGCAGCTCGGCGGCGAGCCGCTCGTCCTCGGCGGCATCGGCGCCGCGCGGCCGCGTGCCGGCGATCGGGCGCGTCGTGACCGAGCCGCCGGTCACGGTGATCAGCGGTTCGGGGCTCGCTCCCGAGACCTGGAAGTCGCCGAAGTCGAGGAAGTACATGTAGGGGCTCGGGTTGACCGCGCGCAGCCCGCGGTAGATCGAGAACGCGCTGACCTCGACCGGCGCCGACCAGCGCTGCGAGGGAACTACCTGGAAGCAGTCGCCGGCGTAGATGTACTCGACGATCCGCGCGACGATCGCCTCGAAGCGCTCGCGCGACATGTTCGAGCGGAAGTCCGGGAGCGGACGCGGCGGGCGCGGCGCGCTGCGCGGAAGCGGCCCGGCGAGGCGCTCGCGGACCTCCTCGATCGCCGCCTGCGCGCGCGCGTAGGCGGCGCCCGGATCCTCCGCGGAGTCGACGTTGACGAGGATCGTCACGGTGTGCTTGAGGTTGTCGAAGACGACCAGCAGATCGGTCAGCATCAGCGCCATGTCCGGCAGGCCGAGCGGGTCGGGGCCTGGCGGCCCGAGCGGCTCGACCGCGCGGACGAGGTCGTATGCGAAGTAGCCGACGGCGCCACCGGAGAACGGCGGCAACCCCTCAAGCGGCGCCTGCGACCAGCGCCCGACCGCTTCGGCGGCGAGCCCGTAAGGGTCGCCGCCGTCCTCAAGCCTCCAGCGGATCACCTCGCGCGGCCGGAAGCCGATGAACGAGTAGCGCCCGAAGCGCTTGCCCTGCTCGGCCGATTCGAGCAAGAACGCCGGGCCGTCGCCGCGCAGCTTGAGGAAGGCCGAGACCGGCGTCTCGCAGTCGGAGACGAATTCGTGGCGGACCGGGATCAGGTTGTGCGTTCCGGCGAGCGCCGCGATCTGCTCGAGCGGCGGGCTAACGTCGACGGCCATCGAGGACCCGCTCGGCGTCGGCAAGCTCGAGGCGGCGGCTGTGGAGCAGCACGAGCAGGTGGTAGAGGACGTCGGCCGCCTCCTCGCAGACCCGCTCGTCACTCTCCTCGCGCGCCGCGCGCGCGACCTCCTCGGCCTCCTCCATCACCTTCGCGCCGATCCGCGGCGGGTCGTCGAGGAGCTCGACCGTGTAGGACCCCGCCGGCCGCTGCTCGGCCCGCTCGGCGAGCGTGCGCTCGAGCGCCGGCAGGACCTCGTGCGGCGCGGGCGGATCGAGCTCGCCGCGGTGAAAGCAGGTCCGCTCGCCGGTGTGGCAGGCCGGGCCGGCGGGCTCGACGAGGGCCAGCACCGCGTCGCCGTCGCAGTCGAGCCGAAGCGCCCGCACGGCCTGCGTGTTCCCCGACGTCGCCCCCTTGTGCCAGAGCTCCTCGCGCGAGCGGCTCCACAGGTGAAGCTCCCCGGTCGCGCGGGTCCGCTCGAGCGCCTGCGCGTTCATGTAGGCGAGCGTCAGCACCTCGCCGCTACGCCAGTCCTGCACGATGCACGGCACCAGGCCGCGCTCGTCGTAGACGATCAACGACTCCACGCCGCTGATTGTCTCAGGCGCGCAGCTACTCGATCCCGAGGCGGTCGAGCAGGCCGTCATCGGTGCGCCAGTGGCGGCGAACGCGCACGATCAGCGAGAGGTGGACGCGACCGTCGAGCTCGCGTTCGAGCTCGCGCCGGGCGGCGATCCCGATCGCCTTGATCATCCGCCCGCCGCGACCGACGACGATCGCCTTCTGTGACTCGGTCTCGACCCAGATCAGCGCATCGACGCGCGTCAGCTCGCCGTCGTGCTCATCCGCGGCGACCTCCTCGATCACCACCGACGTCGCGTGCGGGAGCTCCTGGAAGGTCCGCCGCAGGACCTGCTCGCGGATGAGCTCAGACAGCTGCTCCTCGCGCCCGACGTCCGAGCGCTGCGCGCTCGGGTACAGGAACGGACTCTCCGGCAGCTGGGCAGCGAGGTGACGGACGAGCGCGCGGATCCCCTCGCCGGTGCGCGCAGAAACCGGGAAGACCTCGGCGTCGGGAGGCGCGATCTCGGCGGCGGCGAGCAGCGCCTGCGCCTGGCGCTCCTTGCCGAGGCGGTCGATCTTGTTGACCGCAAGCGTGACCGGGCGGCCGGCCCGGCGCAGGCTTTCGGCGATGAAGCGATCGCCGGGACCGACGCCCTCCTCGCCGTTTACGAGCATCAGTGCGGCGTCGGCGTCGGCGAGCTCGAGGTCGACGCGGCGCGCCATGCGCTGCGTCATCGCGTCGCGCGGGCGCTGGACGCCGGGAAGGTCGACGAGCACGAGCTGCCAGTCGCTGCCGGTCGCCACGCCGCGGATCGCGCGGCGCGTCGTCTGCGGGCGGTCGGAGACGATCGCGACCTTGGCGCCGACGATCGAGTTGGTCAGCGTCGACTTGCCGACGTTCGGCCGCCCGGCGAGCGCGACGAAGCCCGCGCGCGTCACGTCATGTCACCAGGACAGAAGCTCGCGCTGGAGCGCCAGCATCTCGCCGTCGTCGGATTCGTGGTCCATGCCGACAAGGTGCAGGACCCCGTGGACGATCGCCTCGCGCAGCTCGGCGGTGTGCTCGAGGCAGATCACGACGTCGCCAAGCTCGCGCGGGCCGGCCGCGTCGCCGCCGGCGCCGTCGATCGGGAACGACAGGACGTCGGTCGGCTCGTCCTTGCCGCGGTGCTCGCGGTTGAGCTCGCGGATCCGCTGCGAGGCGACGAACTCGATCGCCAGGTGCCCGTCGGCGACCCCGGCGCTCGCGGCGGCGAGTGATGCGAGGCGCTCGATCTCCTCGGCTGGCAGCGGGAAGCCGCCGACGATCTCGAGCTCGAGCATCAGGCCTTGCGGGCGCGCGAGGCGGCGATCTCCGGCGCGGCGCGCTTGGCGTGCTCCTCGTAGGCCTCGACGATCCGCTGCACCAGGCGGTGGCGAACCACGTCCTCGCCGCCGAGCCTGACGAACTCGACGCCCTCGACCTCGCCGAGGATCTCAGAGACTGCGTTGAGCCCCGACTGCTGATCGCGCGGCAGATCGACCTGCGTGACGTCGCCGGTGACGACCATCTTCGAGCCGAAGCCGAGCCGCGTCAGGAACATCTTCATCTGCTCGGGCGTCGTGTTCTGCGCCTCGTCGAGGATCACGAAGGAGTCGTTGAGCGTGCGCCCGCGCATGAAAGCCAGCGGCGCGACCTCGATCACGCCGCGCTCGAGGTGCTGGGAGACCTTTTCGGGGTCGAGCATGTCGTGGAGCGCATCAAAGAGCGGCCGCAGGTAGGGGTCGATCTTCGCCATCAGGTCGCCGGGGAGGAAGCCGAGCCGCTCACCGGCCTCGACCGCCGGGCGCGTGAGGATGATCCGGTTGACCTCCTTGCGGCTGAGCGCCGACGCCGCGAGCGCGACGGCTAGAAACGTCTTGCCGGTGCCGGCGGGTCCGATCCCGAAGGTGATCGTGTTGCCGCGGATCGAGTCGACGTAGCGCTTCTGGCCGATCGTCCGCGGGGCGACGCGGATCGAGCGGTGGCGCCAGATCACGTCGTCGAGGACCGCCGACGCCGAGCGATCGGCGTTGAGCACGCCGATCACGGCGCTTAACGTCGCCTCATCCAGAGGGTGCCCGCTCGGCGCGAGCGCGCCGAGCTCCGAGATGACGCGCGCGCCCGACTCGATCGCCTCGGGCTCGCCGTCGAGGGTGAGCAGGTTGCCGCGCAGGTAGACGCGCGTGTCGAGCCGCTGCTCGAGGGCGCGCAGCATCGCGTCGTGCTGGCCGGCGAGGCCCGCGGCGAGGTCGTCTGAGAGCTCGAACTGCCGTCTCACGCGGCGGCCAGAGCCTCCCGCACCTTCTCCGAGACGCGCTTGCCGTCGGCGCGTCCCGAGACCTCCGCCATCGCCGCATTCATCACCGCGCCGATGTCCTTGGGCGAGCTGGCGCCCGTCTGGGCGACGGCGCGGGCGACGATCTCATCGAGCGCGGCGTCGTCTAGCTCGGCGGGAAGGTATGTGGCGATGATCTCGGCCTCGGCCGCCTCGGCGTCGGCGAGCTCGGCGCGTCCGCCGTCGCGAAACGCGAGCTCCGCCTCGCCGCGGCGCTTTCGCTCGCGCCGAAGCACGGCGAGCTCGTCCGCCGAGCCCTCCTTGGCGGCCTTCTGAAGCTCTGAAAGGAGCAGGCGCAGCGTCGCGACGCGCTCCTTCTCGCCCGCTTTCATCGCGACCACGAGGTCGCCCTTGACGCTTTCGGCAATGCTCATCTGGCGGCTAAGGATACGCCCGGGGGGCGGCGCGTTCGAGCAGTACCGCCGCCCACTCCCCCTCGTGGCGGCGGCTTCGCTCGCGCAGGCCGTGGCGGTCCGCAAACGCGCGCGCGACCTCATCGACCTGGTCT
>DATGHN010000070.1:0-8625 GCA_035308005.1 Solirubrobacteraceae bacterium | reverse complement strand
GATCGCGACCGCCGCGAGCACCGTCACGAGCACCCCGCCGATGACGAGGCGCCGGCGGAGCTTCGACCGCCGGGGCGCGCCGCGACCTTTGCCACGCGGCGAGCGGGGAACTCGCCGCGTGCCGCGCGGCGAGCGAGGCCGCAGGCGCTCGCGCGCGGTCTGGTGGCCGGGTGGTTCGGTGCGCGAGTCGGCCTCGTGGTCGAGGTCGTCGGCCGCGCTCTGCTCCGCCGCCGGCGCGTCGACGAGGTCATCGCCGGCCACCGGGAGGAGCTCGGTCGGCATGTCGTCGGCCGTCTCGACCTCCTCGACCCCGAACAGAACGACGGTCACGTTGTCACGACCGCCCGCGGCGAGCGCCGCGGCGACGAGCTTGTCGGCGGCGGTCGCGAGGTCCGGCGCGGCGAGCATGATCTCCTCGACCTCGGCTTCGCTGACCATCGAGGTCAGGCCGTCGCTGCAGATCAGGAAGACGTCGCCGTCGGCCGCGGCGAGGGTGAACGTGTCGACCTCGACGTCGGGTTCGGGGCCGAGCGCGCGCGTGATGATCGAACGCTGGGGGTGCTCCTCGGCCTCCTCCTCGGTGAGCCGGCCCTGGCGAAGCAGCTCCTCAACGAGCGAGTGGTCCTCGGTGATCCTCTCGAGCCGCTCATCACGCAGGCGGTAGGCGCGGCTGTCGCCGACGTGGGCGAAGGAGACCTGCGAGCGCCCGACGTAGGCGGCCGTCAGCGTCGTACCCATTCCGGCGCGCCGCGAGTCGCGCTCCGAGAGGGCGTGGATCTCGGCGTTGGCCTCGCGGACGGCGCGGGCGAGCCGCTTCTCGGCGCCGTCAGACTCCTCGCCCGGAAGGCCTTGCGCGAAATGGCCGACGGCGAGCTTCGAGGCGACCTCGCCGGCCTGCGCGCCTCCCATCCCGTCGGCGAGCACGAAAATCGGCGCGCGTTCGAGGTGCGAGTCCTCGTTGGTCGCGCGCTGGTGGCCGGTGTCGGTCCGCGCGACGTGCTCGGCGACGCGGATCATCACCCTTCCTCGTAAGTGAACTCGCTGTCGCCGATCCGCAGCCGATCGCCCTGGTGCAGCGGGGTCGGGCCCTGGAGGAGCTCCTCGTTGAGGTAGGTGCCGTTGGTCGAGCCGAGGTCCTCGAGCACGACGACTCCCGCCTGGAGAACGAGCTGGGCGTGGCGCGCGGAGGCGAACGGGTCGTCGAGGCGAATCTCGGCAGCGTCGCCGCGTCCGAGCACGGCGCCCTTGCCGATGTCATAGATCATCCCCGGCGAGTGACCGGCGGCCCGCTCGACGACCAGCCGCGCGTCCTCGGCGGTATGTAGCGGCGCGGTTGCCGAGTGAAACCCGGTCGCTGAGGCGTCGGGCAGCGTCGCGGTGACGGTGCGCCCCGCGCGCAGGTCGCGCGTCGCGCTGCGGGCGACCCAGAGGAGGAACAGATAGAGGACGACCAGGAACCCGAATTTGAGTGCGACGGACACTGGCGCGAGGTTGGTCACTGTCGCCCGGTTTCCCCGTTCCGCCTCAGCGGGCCTCGAAGAGCAGCTCCACCGAGCCGAGCTCGATGACATCGCCGTCGGCAAGCCGCGTCGGGACGCCGATCTGGCGTCCGTTGAGGCGCACCCCGTTGGTCGAGCCGAGGTCTGTGAGGACCCAGCCCTCGGCGTCCGGAGCGACCTGTGCGTGGCGGCGCGAGACCTCGTTGGCGGCGATCACGATGTCGCAATCGGGGCTTCGCCCGATCACGGCTCCGGCCGCGCCGATCGCGACCTGCCGGCCGCCGATGTCGAGATACGCGCCTGGGAGAACGTCGCCCGTCAGCGCCGGCGCCGGCGCCGGCGCGTAGCCCTCGCGGCGCACGACCGGCCCCTCCCCCGCCGGGATGCTGACGATCCGCGACTCGATCCCGCACTCCCCGAGCGACAGTCGCTGGTCGGTGCGCAGCTGGATCAGCGGCCGCGACGGCAGCGCGAGGCGCTCCTCGCGGGCGTGCTCGAGCAGGTGGGTCGCGAGCTCCTCGATCAGGCCCGGCTCGATCGACGAGAAGTGGCGGCGGTCGGCCGGCGAGAGCCAGACCGTGTACTCGTTGGGGACGAGCGTGCTCGACAGCGAGCTCTGGCGGTGGCGGTCCATCTCGCGCACGAGCCGGCGGGCGAGCTCGACAGGCGTTATCTCACTGCGGAAGGCACGGCCGAAGGCACCCTCGACGAGGTCGGCGATCTTGGTCTCGAGGGTGCGAAGAACGCTCATCGGGGCGGGCCCGCGGGCCACAATGCGGCGTCTGGGCCCAAGCCATGCTACGCGACGTTCGGGCGTTCTTGGAAGCGGAGCGCGACGCCGAGGAAGGCGAGCAGAGCGGCGAGCGCGGCCGCGGGCAAGGTCATCGGAGAACGCGCGACGCCGAGGTGCGTCGCAAGCGCCGCGGAACCGACGAGCAGTGCCGCCGCCCAGGCGACCGCCGCGGCGGCGCGCCAGCTCAAAGCGCGGGCGCGGACGATCAGCGGCAGCGCCGCGGCGGCGAGCGCCCAAAGTGCGGCCGTCAGCAGCCGGCCGTCGCTCAGCAGGGGCGCGAGCGCGTGGTTGACGGCGCCGCCGAGCGAGGCGCCCCAGCCGGCGCGCGGGCGCGTTCCCGCTCCGACCCCGAACAGCAGGCGCCGCCCGGTGATCGTCTCGGCGACCGCCAGCCACCAGTAGCCGAGCGCGCCGAGCGCGGCGCGTGAGAGCGTGTTCGGAGCGGCGCGGCCGGCGAGCGCGGGGAAGCAGGCCGCGACCCCGGGCACTCCGAGTAGCGGCGCGAGGAGGGGCAGCGACCAAAGCCGTGGACGACCGGGGAGGAGTGCCGGCACCGGCGCCAGCGCCGCCGCAAGCACGAGCGCCGTGCCGGGGAGGCCTGTCGCACCGAGCCAGGCCAGGCCCGCCAGCGCCGCGAGCACCCAGCCGAGGGCCGGCGAGACCGCGCTCAGCACGGCGACGAGCGCACCCGCGATGAGCGCCACTCCCGATCCCTGGGTTGAGGCGAGGATCGCGCACAGCGTGGCGGCGAGGACGCCCGCCGCGGCGGCGGCGAGAAGGCGGGTTGCGCGCGGAGTCAGCGTGATCGCCGCCGGCAGCGTGAACGAGAGAGGCGCGGCGCGGCGGCGCGGCGCCGCCTGCACGAGCGTCGCCTCGAGGGCGTCGCGCAGTTCCGCGAGCGTGCCGCGCCGGGCGGGGTCTGTGGCCAGTGCGCGATCCACCGCTCTGCAGAGCCGTTTGGGAAGGTCCGGGCGCTCGTCTGCGAGCGCCTCGAGCGGCGCGCCGATGCGCGCCGCGGTGGCGGCGACGGTCGCGCCGCGCAGCGGATTGGTGCCCGCGAGCCCCTCGTAGATCGTCAGCGCCAGCGAGTAGAGGTCGGACTGGGGTCCGGCGGGACGCCCGATCGCCTGCTCCGGCGACATGTACTCGATCGTGCCGATCACGTCGCCGGTGTTCGTCAGCGACTCCTCGCCGGCGATCCGCGCAATCCCGAAGTCGGTCAGCTTGGCGGGCGCGCCGGCCGCGGCGGGGTCGCCGGGCACGATCACGTTCTGGGGCTTGACGTCGCGGTGGACCACGCCGCGCTCGTGGGCGTGGATCAGGGCTCCGGCGATGGCGGCGGAGATCTCGAGCACTTCGCGGTCCTCGAGGCCGCCCTCGCGATACAGCGACGCCAGCGAGCTGCCCTCGACGAGCTCGGAGACGAGGTAATGGGCGCCGGCGTCCTCGCCGGTCTCGAGCAGGCTGACGATCGCCGGGTGCTCGAGCCGCGCCGCGGCGCGGCCCTCGCGCACGAGGCGCTCCCGCTCGTTCGCGGCGTCGCCGCGCCACGGGACGCGCTTTACCGCGACGCGGCGCGGGCGCTGCTCGTCGGCCGCCACCCAGACGGTGCCGTGACCGCCCGACCCGATCGGCACCAGCAAGCGATAGCGGCCGAGGACGAGGACCTCGTCCTCCGGGTAGGACTGGCCGCCGCGGCCACGGGCGGCCCGCGGGCGCGGGAGTGTCGACACAGCCGCGCGTTCGCCGTTGCGCGCCGCCATCCTGCGCGTCCTTGGGGGATGATGTGAAACTTGCAACGAGCGCGCTGCGCTCGACCGTCACATAGGTTGCGCCCGCAAAGGAAGAGGATTTGTCGTTTTTCGACGAGGGTGACGAGCCCGGGACCCAGGTCAGGACGCCGCGCCAGCAGCCGCGCCGGCCGCAGCCGCGCGGCCGCCGCCAGGCGATCGACGACCGCACGCTGCTCGTTCGCCGCGGTGCCGCGGCGGCGATCATCCTCGTCGTCCTGATCGCGCTCGTCCTTGTCATCAAGACGGTCCTCGATCACCAGGCGGTCGCGGGTCTACGCACCTACGACGACAACGTCAACCGCGTCGTCGACGGCGAGAGCGGGGCCGTCGTGCTGCCCGTCTTCCGCGAGATCGACAACGCCTTCAACTCTTCGAACCCGATCGACGTCCCAACCGCGCTCCAGCAGTACGTGAGCCAGGAGCAGAGCGACTACCGCACGGTCGAGGGCTGGAGCGTTCCGGCGCAGATGGTCGGCGCCCAGCGCTGGCTCGTCGAGGCGTTCGGGCTCCGCTACGAGGCGCTCAACGGGATCGCCACCGAGATGAAGAACGCGCTCGCCGTCGGCGCCGGTCAGGCGACCGCGATCAGGCATATCGCCGGCGAGATGGAGAAGCTTCTGAGCGCTGACGTGATCTACCGCGACCGCGTGCAGCCGCTGATCGCCGATGCGCTTGCGAAGGCCAACGTCACCGATGCGGTCTCGGCAAGCCAGTTCCTGCCCGACATCGGCTGGCTTCAGCCGGAGAACGTCGCGAACCGGATCCTCGGCTACGTCCCGACGTCGCTCGGCGGGCCGCCGGTGACCGGCTCGCCGGGCCACGAGCTGGTGGCCGTCGGCGTCCAGACAGGGCCGACGACAGTCGTCCCGCTCTCGGCGGGCGGGATCACCAAGCTGCCCTACACCACCGCCGGGATCACCTTCGTGCTGACGGTGCTCAACTCCGGCACGCTGAAGGAACACGAGATCCAGACCGACATCCACTTCTACAAGGCGGGGCAGAACACGTCCTGCCTGAAGAGCACCGCGACAATCCCGCTGACGGTGCCGGGCACCAGTTACCAGTCCTCGATCCTGTTCGCGCCGGCGACATGCGGCGTCAACCTGCCGACGTACTTCAACGAGGGGCTGCTGATGACGGCGGAGGTTCAGACGCTGCCCGGCGAGACCGACACCGCCAACAACAAGAAGACCTTCGACATCGAGTTCACCCGCTAACGCGGCGGGGCGCTCGGAGCGGCGGCGCTCAGCGCCGTCCCGTTCGGACGCAACGTTTCCGGGTGGTCCACTAGCCTGCAGACGGTGCTCGCGACGCAGATTCCGACCAGCGAGTGGATCGCGATCGCAGCCGGCGGGGGCGCGCTGCTCTCGCTCCTCGCCACGCTCGTCCTCGCCGTCCGCCTGTCGAGGTTGCGCCGCGCGCAGCGGCAGGTCCTCGGCGATCACGGTGAGCGCGACCTGATCGCGCAGGGAGCTCAGCTCGAGTCGGCGTTTGCCGACCTGCGCGAGTATGTCGAGGAGATCGCCGAGCGCTTCGACTCGCGCGTCGGCGTGGCGGAGAAGCGCCTCGACGGCGCCGTCACCCATCGCGCGCTGGTCCGCTACGACGCTTACAACGAGATGTCGGGGCATCAGTCGCTGTCGATCGCCCTGCTCGACGCGACCCGCTCGGGGATCGTGCTGACCTCGATCCACCACCGCGACAGCGCGCGCCTCTACGCCAAGCTCGTCACGGCCGGATCGCCGGAGCTGACGCTCTCGCCGGAGGAGGAAGAGGCGCTGCGACTCGCGCTGGAGAACTAGTGGCTCCGACCGGAATGTTTTGCCTGAAACGACGCCTGTGGCGAGCTACCGGGGTCGACCGGGAAGGACGCAGGGAGCGGCCAAGGCCAGTGGCCTTGGCGCGACCGAGGACGCCGCCGGACGGCATCCAGGAGCCGCCATTTCGGGGGAAACATTTCGGTCGGAGCCACTAGCGTGCGCCTTGGCTACCTCGGACCCGAGGGAACCTATAGCCACCAGGCGCTGCTCGACAGCGACGTGGCGGACACCGAGGCCGTCCCCCTTCCGACCCTCTACGACACCGTGATGGCCGTGCAGGACGGCCTCGTCGAGGCGGCCCTCGTGCCGATCGAGAACTCGCTCGAAGGGTCGGTCGACGTGACGCTCGACACGCTCGCGATCGACGCTCCCGACGCCACGATCGTCGGAGAGCATGTCGCGGAGATCAGAAACTGCCTGATCGCGGCCGCCGCGATCGAGCTCGACGCGATCGAGACGGTCTACTCGCACGCCCAGGCAAACGCCCAATGCGCGCACTTCCTGCGCACCCGCCTCGCCGCGGCGACGGTGATCCCGACGAGCTCGACGGCCGAGGCGGTGCGAAGCGTCGCGGCCGCCGTCGGGGCGCCTCACGCGGCGCTCGGCAACCGCCTGGCGGCCGCGCTCTACGGCGGCGAGATCCTGCTCGAGGATGTCGATGACCACGACGGCAACCAGACGCGCTTCGTTTGGCTCGCGCGGGCCGAGGCGGCGGAGCGCGTGCGCGCGATCGTCGCCGCCGGCGCCGGCGAGGCCAAGACGTCGATCGTTTTCTGGGGCGCCGGCGACGGCTCGGCCGGCTGGCTTGTCAACTGCCTCGCCGAGCTCTCCGATCGCGGCGTCAGCCTGACGCGGATCGAGTCGCGACCGCGGCGGATCGGCCTCGGCCACTACATGTTCTTCGCCGACTTCGGCGGCGGCACCGAGCAGCCCGAGGTGGCGGAGGCGATCGAAGGGTTGCGGGGGCGCTGCGAGGCGGTCCGCGTGCTCGGCTCCTACAGCGCCGGCTGACCGCCACAGTTCACCGGACGCGCTCGCTAGACTCGCGCCTGCGCCATGGGTGCCGCCGTAATACCCCCACCAGCGAGGTCCGCGTCGCCTGAAGGGCACCGGCGACGCGGGCTTGACGGTGGACGGGTGCTCGTCCTCAACGCAACGTTTGAGCCGATCAACGTCTGCACGGTGCGCCGCGCGATCGTGCTGCTTCTGAAGGCGCGCGCCGAGGTTCTCGAGAACGGCGCCGCGCGCCTTCATTCGGAGCGCGCGGAGTTTGCGCGCCCGGTCGTGATCCGCCTGACCAGCTACGTCCGCGTGCCGCGCGACGCCCACCGGCGCAAGATCACGCGCCGCGCGGTGTTCGCGCGCGACGAGTGGACCTGCCAGTACTGCGGCGCGCGATCGAATCTGACGGTCGACCATGTGATCCCGCGTTCGAAGGGCGGCGCCTCGAGCTGGGAGAACATCGTCGCCTCCTGCGCGCCGTGCAACCGCCGCAAGGGCGACCGGACGCCCTCGCAGGCGAACATGCACCCCTCGCGCGCGCCGCGCCAGCCGCGCGCGGAGATCTTCATCCACGTCTCGAGCCCGACGATCCCGTCGGCCTGGCGGGCGTACCTCCCGGCGCTCGCCTAGTGGCCCGACGCACCTCGAGCGGATCCCCGAAACGACGGAGGGCGCCACGATGGGCGCCCTCCGCTTTGCAACGTGTGCTGGACTGGGTCGTACAGCGAGTGCGGGCGCGCCCTGTGGAGTGCGCTTCGCGCGAGCCGGAGGGACGAGTCCGGCACGCTGCACGACGGTGGTCCGGGTTGGATTCCGCTAAGCGGGTCCAGCCGACTAATCCGACCTAGCGGCCGGCCACCTCCAGAGTCCCGCAAGTACTGTCAGCCAATTGAGGACCACCTCCTTTCTCTGGTCCACGCAGAGTAGCGAACCGCGCTGACGGTGACTACTCGTCGTCCTGTGGCTGGACGGCATGGCCATTGGCGGTCGGCTCACCGCCGCCGTCGAGGACCTCGGCCCCTTCCTCATCATCGCCCGCGGACTCGGCGACGAGCGCGACGGCGCTGACGGTGTCGTCCTCCTTAAGGTTCATCAGACGCACGCCCTGGGAGGCGCGGCCGTAGCGATTGATGCCGCGCACGGGTGTCCGCTGGACCATCCCGCCGGAGCTGACGAAGACGAGCTCCTCGTGCTCACGGACAACCAGCGCGCCCGCGAGGGCGCCCTTGTTCTCAGTCAAAGTGATCGTCTTGACGCCCATCGTGCCGCGGCCCTTGCGCGGGTAGTCGCTCAACGCCGTGCGCTTGCCGTAGCCGTTCTCGGTGACGACGAGCAGCTCCTGGTCGTCGCGGGCGACGTCCATCGCGAGGACGCGGTTGCCCTTCTGGGCGACGTTCATGCCCTTGATGCCGCCGGTGGCGCGGCCCATCGCGCGGACCTGCGACTCGTGGAAGCGAGCCGCCTGGCCTGAGCGGGCGACCATCAGGATGTCGTCGTCGCCGGTCGTGCGGCGGACGGCCACGAGCTCGTCGTCGTCGCGGATGTTGATCGCGATGATCCCGTCGGCATTGATCGGCGTGTTGTAGGCGCCGAACTCGGTCTTCTTGATGATCCCGCCGCGCGTCGCGAAGACGAGGAAGCGACCCTCGGTGTAGTCGCGCGTGGAGAGCACCGACTGCACGCGCTCGCCCTCGCGCAGTGGCAGGATGTTGACGAGC
>DATGHN010000069.1:0-5733 GCA_035308005.1 Solirubrobacteraceae bacterium | reverse complement strand
TCAAAAGCGGGTAGAGATATCGCTGCATACAGCGATATTTTATAGCCGACGGTCCCCGAGCCCGGGCGGCATTCCCCGAATAGGCGGGCGGCCCGATCGCTCCAGGCGCTCGACACGGAGTTTGCGGCGAGCGCGATCGCGTACCTGGCCCCGGTTAAGGCTGTCGGCAAGTGCATGACGCGCGATCCCATACAGCCACGCGCGCGGCTCGCTGCGCGAGCGGCGCGGCAGGTTCGCGGGGAAGCGCTAGGAGCTGCGCGGGTTCTGGTTGAGGATCGAGATCGAGCTCGGTTCCGAGCCCTTGCATGCGTGCACCGCGCGCTGGAACTGGGATGCCTGCTGGTCGAGCCCGGCGGGGAGGGTGAACGCTCCATCGTGGTCCGGGTCGGGAAAGTTCCGCACTCCGTGTGAGCGGATGCATGTGGCGTAGGTCAGATCCTTCGACAGCTCGTGAGGATTGGTTTTGGGTGGCCGGCCACCGTTGGGGAGGAGGTGGCCGCAGGATCGTGAGGCGGACCGAAACGACGGGGAGTTGGGATCGGTGTTGCCGGGCGAGATCTTTATCTGCACGGCGTTCCCTGACACCGAAACCTTCGGGTCGGGATAGCTGGAAAGCCCGTGTGAGCGCATGCACGCCGCGAACGCAACGAAGTTGGTCGCAGTGGTCGCCCGGTTCGGAGTCGTTGTCGTGCTCGGCGCCGATCCGCCACCGCCGCACCCCGCAACCAGAAGGCAGCTCGCGAACAATGCAACGGTCGACGGAGCCGTGCCGCTCGCAATCAATCGTGATCGGTGCGCCCTGAAGGATCTCGTCGTCATTTCGCGTGTGGAGTCGCACACGAGGTGTACTCCGGGGGCGGTGACGGCGAGGTAACGGCTGGCTTTCTGGCCCCGCCGCCGGTTGACTATGCGGCGGCTTCTTCGCTCGGCGTCCGGACCGGATCCACGCGGAACGCGAAGCACCCGGCACCCGCGAAGTGCACGTGCAGGAAGGCGGTCTCGGAGACAAGCAATGCGGCTGCGCGCTCGGCCAGCTCTTCGCCGGGGAGCACTTCTGCGGCCAGCATCATCGCCTCGGCGTCGTACGCGCGCACGGACAGCATCCGGTCAAAGACCTGCTCACTGAGGGCGCCCGCCACAGGTTCATGGGCCGCGCAGCCGTCGGCGTGGACGAAGACGGGGCCCTCCCCGGTGTATGGGCTCTCGAGGGTGAATGGGTTGTAGGGCGCAAGCATCAGGCCGTCACCGATTTCGGCGTTACGCAGGCAGCGGCGGCATGGGCTCGGACCGTCGGCGAGGACTCGCCGAGAGCGCCGGGGGTCCGTGTCGACGTCTCCGGCAGGAAGCGCGTGGATCGTGAATGCGGTCATGCCGACATAACGGGCCGGCGAAGGAAAACGTGAGGTGAGCGCTGCGGGACCTGGTCGCTAGCGGCGCCAGAACGCCAGGCGCTGCACCGACGCGGTGAGGATGTTGCCCCAGGTGATCTTCGCGCTCTCGCGCTCCGAGATTGCCTCGAACGGACTGAACCGCAGCTCGCCACCAGTACCAGACCCGATGGTGCCGTCGTCCTGCCTGGTGCCGTCCACAAAGATCCAGCCGCGCTCGATGCATGGTGCCTCACTCATTGCGCGAGCCTATCCCATAGCAGTTGACTGAAAAGTGCCGGCGCCGCTCGGTGCGGCCGGGTGTCGCGGCGCTCGGTGTCGGCGGGGTGGCGTTTGCGTCGATCCCGAGTACCGACGGCGTGTACACCGCGTCTGTGCTCAAGGGCTTCGGGGCGGTTCGCCTGATCGACCCCTCGCTGAGCAAGTACAACTTTGAGAGCCACTGCTCAGGTCTCGAGCAGCAGGTCACCTGGAACCAGGCGGGACCCCCCGGTGCTCCTGGAATCCCGGGTGCGCCGGGATCTACAGGGCCCCGCGGCGCGACCGGGTCAGCCGGTGCGACCGGCGCCGAAGGACCCGCCGAGCTCGAGAGCACTCGCTCCTGCACTCCCGACCTCTGTATAGACGCTGACCCCAACTCGGGTGGATCGGGTGGATGGGGCTTCGATTTCGCCACCAACTCGGCTGTAACCGACCTGACAGTGGGAACACCTGCGTCGCTCACGGTCACCGTCGTGCAGGACGGAGCCGAAAACGCGGACGGTTCGATCACGCTGGCGTGGAATCCGTCCGATTTCAATGGCCCTACGGCAGGCGCCGACGGCAGTGCGACGTGCACCACCGCGTCGACAGGCAACGCAATGAGCTGCACCTACACCGACCTGTCGCATCAATACAAGAGCGACAGCTTCACGTTCACGCCACTCGCCGATAACCCCGACGCGCAAGTCGAGGCGACGGTATCTGTCAGCGGGGAGCAGGCCTCAGCGGTCTTCCCCGTGGCAATCAGCGGCTGAGCGACGCGAACAATGGCGGGGGCGGTCGGCTTCGGCCGGCCACCCCCGCCACGC
The DNA here is from genome assembly GCA_035308005.1 of Solirubrobacteraceae bacterium. Lineage (GTDB taxonomy): Bacteria > Actinomycetota > Thermoleophilia > Solirubrobacterales > Solirubrobacteraceae > Palsa-513. The sequence goes on along the minus strand of DATGHN010000069.1, from coordinate 3,275 downwards.
GCCGGCGTTACAACCCGCGACGGCGGGCTGCTGCGACGCTCCTACGAACCGACTTGGCTTCGCACACGCAGGTCCGGGCGTCACGTCAGCGCTCGGACCACCGCGGTGAAGCCGATCGCGATCAGAAACACCGTCACCAGGGATCGCCCCAGGCGCAACGCCGCCGCGCCCGCTCCCACGCCTGCGAGCGCCGGCCAGTCTGCGCTGTAGCGGCCGTTTGCTCCGAAGAGGTCGGTCACGACGAGCGCCGTAAGCATGGCCACTGGCAGTAGCCCCGCCGTCTGCTGTACACGCCGGTGGTTGAGGAGCGAATCGCTCAGCGAGACGCCGGCCAGCTTCAGCCCGTAGCACCCGAGCGAAGCGACAACGATCGCGATCCACGCGGCGTTCATCGATCCTCCGCGCCGCCAGGCCGGTGAGCCGAGCCGATTCCGGCGGCGATCGCGACGCCGGCCGCGGCGATGACAGGCACGCCGGCGGGGACGATCGAAATGAGCGCCACGGTCACGGCCGCCGCGCCGAGCGCGACCGACCGACCCTGCGAGCGCGATAGCTGCGGCCAGAGCAGCGCGAGGAAGATCGCCGGCGCTGCTGCGTCGAGCCCGAACGTGGCGGGGCTGATACTGCCGCCTGCGAGCGCTCCCGCGAGGCTGCCAAGGTTCCACAGGGCAAAGAGCGTGAATCCTGTCGCCCAAAAGGCGTAGCGGCGCGCGCGCGGCGCGGGCTGCGCGATCGCCATCGCGGTGGTCTCATCGATCACCAGCTGAGCGGCCAGGAACCGTCGTATCCCCCGCGGGCGCAACGCGTGGCTGACCGGTACGCCGTAGAAAGCGTTGCGCACTCCGAGCAGTAGCGCCGTTGACACGGCGGCATAGGGCGAGCCGCCCGCACCGATGATTCCAACCAGTGCGAACTGCGACGCGCCGGTGAACATCACCGCACTGAGCACCATCGTCTGAGCGAGGCTCAGCCCGGCGCCGACCGACACCGCGCCGAAGGTGATCCCAAATATGCCCGCGTAGAGGCCGATGCCTGCGACGGCTCGCAGAATCTCCTGCCGCCCGGGAAACGGCTCCGGCTGCGAGGCCTCGGCCGTACTCGCGTTGGGAGTCCCAGTGGTCGTGCTCACGCGCGGAACGCTACGACGCGCGCTGCGACATGCGATAGCAAATATGGCGCGCGTTTCCACCTTTTGCGCAATCATCCAGCACGTTGGACGCCACAGACCTCCGCATCATTGCCGAACTTCAGCGCGACGGGCGTCTTTCGAACGTCGAGCTCGCCGACCGTGTCGGTCTGACCCCCGCTCCATGCCTGCGGCGCGTCAAACGTCTCGAGGAGCAGGGAGTGATTGTCGGCTACGCGGCGCGGGTCGACCCACGTGCTGTCGGAAGGTCGTTCGAGGTTTTGGTCAACGTCGACCTCACGAGCAAGGACCGTGCCACGTTCGAGGCGTTCGAGGCCGCGGTCGCCGGCTTCGATGACGTGATCGAGCTGCGGCGGATGTTCGGTCTGCCCGACTACGTCATTCGCGTCGCAACCGAGAGCGTCGAAAGCTATGAGACGTTCGTCGCGCGCCTCGGTGACGTGCAGGGCGTCGCCAAAATCGATTCTCACCTGACGATGAAGACGATCAAGTCTCCCGATCAGCCTCGGTCAAAGCTGCGGTAGGCCGGCTCGCTGACGGCGCCCTTGACGACAACTCGGACGAGGCGTACCGTCGTGTTGTGCCCGGTTGACGCTGACCTCTTGCGTTCGCGGCTTACCCTCGTCCGCCGCCTTGGCGGTGTTTCAGACCGCTGCGCGCGCGGTTTTCAAGCCGCGGCGTAGTCGAGCGCGACCTGCCGGCTCGTGCAGCCCTTCATCTCGGTGACCAACTCGCCGTCGAAGGTCAGGACCATGTAGCGGATGCCGTCGTCTAGCGGCCACCCGTCGATCGGCTGCTGATCCGGGCGAAAGCCGACCAGCGTTCGCTCGCCGAGGTCTGTGATTTCGGCGATCTCTCCGGTCGGCGGGCGACCGAGCTCGCGGTTCTCGCGCATCGTGTGGATGATCTGCCTGCGGTTGCTGCAGTTCCACGGACCATCTTCGACTGCGCGCCACTGAGCGTCGGGCGCAAACGCGGCCTCGAGCGCGTCGAAATCGCCGTCTGACCACGCCTCCCACATCACTCGTACGAACTCCTCGTGCGTCATCGATCTGAGCGTAGCCGACGTCAGCTGACGCGACCCACCGCGCACGAGGCGTGCGACACGCTCCCTGGCGCGATCCGCCACGCGCGCCCTGCGATGATCCGCGCCGCGAGCGGACCTGAACAGGAGGAGGCTTTCATGAGCGATCGGTTTTTCGGGCGGGTTGCGGTCGTCACGGGCGGCGCCGCGGGCATCGGCCTCGCGACCGCGCGCGCCTTCAAGGCCGAGGGTGCGACCGTCGTGATCGTCGACTTCGACGAGCACGGCATGGCCGCGTCAGCCACGGAACTCGGCGTTGACTCGGTGCGCGCCGATGTGACCTCCGAGGCCGACGTCACCGCGATGTTTGCCGTCGTGCTCGAGCGCCACGGGAAGATCGACATCCTCGTCAATCTTGCGGGCATCTACCCCGCCGCAAGCATCGAAGAGGAGACGCTCGCCGGCTGGAAGCACCTGATCGAGGTCAACCTCGACTCGACGTTCCTCTGCTGCAAGCACGCGCTCGCGCCGATGCGCAAGCGGCGCTACGGGCGGATCGTGAACATCTCCTCCGGAACCGTCAACAACGGCGCTCCCGGCCTGCCGGCCTATGTGGCAACCAAGGCCGGCGTGATCGGGTTGAGTCGCGTTCTCTCGCGAGAGGCCGGCCCGGACGGGGTGACCGTCAACGTGATGATGCCGGGGTTGATTCCTACAGATACCGCGCTGAACGCCTTCGGCGAGGGTGCAGCGACAGATGTCGAGACCTCGCCGATCTTTGCGAACGCGATCGCGCACCAGTCGATCAAGCGCGCTGGCACCGCAGAGGACATCGCCCACGGAATCCTCTTCCTCTGCGAAGAGCGTTCATCGTGGATGACCGGCCAGACGCTCCAAATCGACGGCGGCTGGCACTTCACCTAACCGTCGTACACGCCGAGAGGAGAATCACTTGGAGATCACGCGCAGCGGACTCGCGACCACAGCAGGGCCTGCCGACTGGTTCACTGGATCGGCCTACATCGACACACTCGCCGTGGCCGCGGGCCCGTCGACCGCGCAGGCCGCAAACGTCCATTTCACACCCGGCGCGCGGACCGCCTG
>DATGHN010000068.1:0-19274 GCA_035308005.1 Solirubrobacteraceae bacterium | reverse complement strand
TGTGCTTCGACGAGGGCACGCGCGATCGCGAGGCCGAGGCCTGATCCGGCCGAACCGCGGGAGGAGTCCGCGCGCCAAAAGCGGTCAAACATGCGCTCTGCAGCATCGGTGCTGACGCCATCGCCGGTGTCCTCGACGGCGATGATGACATCCTGCTCGTGGGGGCTGGCGACGATCGCGATTGCTCCATCGGGCGGGGTATGGCGGATCGCGTTCGTGAGCAGGTTGTGCAGGACACGCTGGATCTGATCGGGAGCGGCAAACACTGGCGGTAGGTCGTCGTCCGCTCGCGCTTGCAGGCTGATGCGCTTCGCGCGCGCCTCGGCTTCGAAGCCGCGCACACATGAGCCGATGACGTGGTCCAGGTTGAGGTGCTCGATCTGTCTCGTGAGGATCCCCGCGTCGATACGCGCCAGTTCGAACAGGTCGTCGACCAACCCTGAGAGCGTATGAACCTGATCGGCGAGGGGAAGCATGTACTCGTCGGGTTGGGCGAGCCCGTCGTTTATCGCCTCGATCATCGCCTGCATCGAGGCGAGCGGAGTGCGCAGGTCGTGGCTTGCCCACGCGACGAGTTCGCGGCGGGCTTCGAAGAGTCGCTCGATCGAGTCCGCCATCGTGTTGAAAGCGTGGGCCACCTCGGCGACCTCGGCGGGTCCCTGCTCGGACGCTCTCGAGGATAGGTCCCCGGCGGCGAGCCTGGCCGAGGCGAGCCGGAGGCGATCGAGGGGCGCACGGATCCAGCGAGCGAGCAGAAGTGCCGCTATCACCGACGAGAGGGCGGCGGCTGAAGACACTGCGAGGACCTCGGTGTCGGCGTGCATCTCGAACATCACCCAGCCCGAGGCGAGCACGCCTGCGAGGGGCAGGATCACGGCGAGCAGTGCGAGCGCCGGCAGCTGGAGCCGCAACGCCGGAAGGAGTCGCAGCAGCAGCGCGGCAAGCACGCCGACGGCGAGCGTCCCGAGTGCTAGCAGGATCGCGAGCTCGATCATGGCGTCAGCCGGTAGCCGCTGCCCCAGACGGTCTCGAGGTGACGAGGCCGCGAAGGGTCCTCCTCGATCTTCGACCGCAACCGGCGCATGTGCACGGTGACCGTGCCCGTATCGAGCTCCGAGGTGTATCCCCAGACGTTGCTCATCAGCTCGGCGCGCTCGAACACGCGGTTGGGGTTGGTTGCGAGGAACCAGAGCAGGTCGAACTCGAGCGTCGTCAATCGCAGCGGGATCCCGGCCCGGCGCACTTCGCGGCGGGCCGGATCGATCACGAGTGCTCCGAGCTCGATCGATCGCGAGTCCGTGGGCGGGGACGAGCGCCGCAGGACGGCCTTCACGCGCGCAACCAGCTCGCGCGGCGAGAACGGCTTGGTCAGGTAGTCGTCGGCTCCAAACTCGAGTCCCGTCAGCCGGTCGGTCTCCTCACCGAGGGCTGTGATCATGATCACCGGCAGCTCCGACCGCTCTCTGATCCAGCGGCACAGCGACAGGCCGTCCATGCCTGGAAGCATCAGGTCGAGGACGACAAGACTCGGCAGCTCCTGCTCGAGGAGCTGGCGGGCGTCGTCACCGTCGCCGGCCTCGAGCGTTCGGTAGCCGGCCTGGCGCAGATACCGCACGACGACGTCGCGTACTGACGGTTCGTCGTCGACGACAAGGACCGTGCTCACCCTCACATTGTGACCTGCGCGCCCGGCCGGTCCTTAACAGTTCATTACGTCGCACGCGCGGTTTCAGAGTCTTGTAATGGTCGTCGCGTCGCGGCGCGGCTACGGTCCGACGACCCAGACGACAACGGAGGTAGGACGTATGCAGTGGAAATCAATCACCGTGGCCGCACTCGCAGGCGCGACTCTCATGGTCGGCGTCACCGGCGCGTCGGCGGCGGCGATGCACACCGAGTTCGGTGCCCACCTCTCGGGGATGGGGGAGCACGGGACCGTCAACCTCCACGTCACCTCGGGCAAGCTCTGCTGGGCGTTCGATATCCCTACCGTCAAAGGCCCGACGCGGGCGACGATCCACACCGGGGCCAGCGGTCCGCTGCTGTTTGAGCTCGGGATGCATTACACGAAGAGCGGCTGCGCGAAGGAGTCGATGATGACGCTCGAGCACCTGGAAGCCAAGCCCGGTGCTTACTCCGTGTGGGTCGACACCTCGGCGCATCCCGGTGAGGTCCGTGGCACGCTTGTCTCCGGCATGGTTTCGATGTAGCGACGCACCGTTGCCGTCGAGCGATCAGCCACGCGAATCGCCGCACGAGAACGTCGGCGCCCGGCGACTCGGTCGCGCCGGCTTCCTCGGCTTGGTCGGGGCGGGCGTCGCGACGCTCTTCTACGGCAAGCAGATCTCGAGCGTCACGAGCGCCGTGACGAAACCATTCGCCGACGCCACAGGTCTCAGCCGCATCGTCCCCTCAAGCGGTTGGCGCATCTACACGGTTGCGGACACGATGCCGACCTTCGATCGCGCCACGTGGCGACTCAAGCTTGATGGCTTGGTCGCTAACCCGCTCGAGCTTTCCTACGACCAGCTGCTGGCGCTGCCCAAGGTGGAGCAGGTATCGACCTTCCACTGCGTCACCGGCTGGATCGTTGATGGCGTCCATTGGGGCGGCGTGCGCTTCCACGACCTGCTCGCAAACGCGGGACCGCTGTCGTCGGCCCACGCCGCGCACTTCATCTCCGCCGAGGTCCCCTACGACGACTATCTCGCGCTCCACGACCTCGCGCTGCCCGACGTGATGCTCGCCTACGAGATGGACGGCCAGCCACTCCCTCAGGAGCACGGCGCGCCTGTGCGGGTCGTTATCCCCGACATGTATGGCTATAAGAACGTCAAGTGGGTCGAGCGGATCACGCTTGTCCCGAAGCAGGGCGCGGGCTACTGGGAGCAACGCGGCTACGACGTCAACGCCTGGGTCGGGCATTCAAACGGCTATGGCTGAGGCGACAACCACACCGCCGCGCCGAGCGCCGTCGACCAGCCGCCCGCGTTACGTGCAGCGCTTCACGCTCACCGAGCGGCTCCTGCACTGGGTCCACGCGAGCGCGTTCTTCGTCCTGCTTGGATCGGGACTGATCCTTTACATCCCGTCGCTGTCGGTCACATTCGCCGACCGGCCGCTGATCAAGGACATCCACTTCTACACCGCCGTCTCCTGGGCCGGCGCGATGGTTCTGATCGCGCTGCTCGGCAACCGTCGCGCGGTGGCGCGGACGATCCGCGAAGTCGATCTGTTCGACCGCGATGACCGGCGCTTCCTGACCGGTCGCGTTGACAGCCCGCAGGGCCGGTTCAACGCAGGCCAGAAGGTGAACGTAATCGTCACGGCAGCGTTTGCGACGCTGTTCTTCGTGTCCGGAATGATCCTCTGGCTCGGCGAGCGCAACACCGACATCCGCTTGGGCGGCACGATTTATCTTCACGACGCGCTCATGTACCTGTCCGTCGTGATTGTCGTTGGCCACCTGTACCTCGCCCTGGTAAAACGGTCCACCCGCCACTCGCTCCACGGGATGGTGCTCGGTACTGTCCGCGAGGACTGGGCGCGCGCACACCACGCCAAGTGGCATCCGCGCGCTCCCGCGACCATCGTCGCGCCGCCTTTGAACGCCGGCCGAGCGACTGCTGAGGCGGATCACGGCGACCCCCCCACCAACAGCCGACGAGGCCGCCCCTAGAGGGGCGGCTGGCGCCGCGATCAGGACGCAGCGATCGCCCAGCGATCTTGCTGCGGGCAGTGGATCCGGGCCGCGGCCTCTCGCGCGGAGTCTTGTCTCAATTTTGGCAGCACCCGAGTCGGTAACGTAGCGGCCGCCGCACGTCTACCGACTGGGTCGCGGGTAGCCGCTTCCCCAAGAAGCCCACCTGCAGCGCCGCCGTGCCGCCTGGCCCGGCACCAGTCGAGCGAGAAACCAGTGCACTTCGCCCACCTTGGCAGCCCGCCCGATGGTCGTCCTCCTCGTACGGGGCCACGAACGGCCCTTCCCACCCTCAATCCGCCCGGCACGCGAAACTCATCACTAATGGCCTACGACGAGGAACTCGCCACCCGAGTCCGGGAGCTGCTCGCGACGACGCCACGCGTCAGCGAGCGCAAGATGTTCGGCGGCCTAGCCTTCATGATCGCCGGCAACATGGCCTGCGGCATCGTCGGCACCGATCTCATGCTCCGACTCGGCGAGGCCGGCGCCGACGCGGCCCTCGACGAGCCGTACGTCCGCCCGATGGACTTCACCCACCGACCAATGAAGACGATGGTCTACGTCAGCCCAGCCGGCACCAACACGCCCCAGGCACTCCGCGGCTGGATCGACAAGGCTCTCGCCTACGCATCCAGCCTCCCCGCGAAGTAGCGAACCGCGACCAGCACGCAGGCGCGTCGACGGTGCCCCCAAGGGAGCGCGCTGGGTCTCGGACCAGGCCGGCGCCGGACCGCCCCGTTGCCCGCCGTCATGGAGTGGCCCGGCCGCAGCGACGCGCGCCCCGCACGCTGCGTCGACGCTCTAAACGCAGGGCGGCTCACCCGTCTCGCTCAAACAAGCCCCCGCAAAACTTCAGCGAGCCCGTCTCGCTCTCGGCGACCGAACGCGCTAGCACCATGATGACACCACGCGAGCTATCACCATATAGTGCCGTCAAGGCGCGCATGAGCGACGCCGCAGGGCGGCGCCCATCGCTGCTGCTCTCAAATGAAGCATCCGACGTATGCCGCGTCCTGGGCGGAAGCGAGTGGGCAGCTTTTCTTTCCGGCCGCCATGCGCTGATGGACGGCTCCTTGAGCTGGCCGGTCGGAGTACCGATGATGTAGCGATGCGGCAATGGATTTGCCGTCCTTTGGGCGTGCTGCGTGTGCTGGTGTTGGGCGCACCGCTCGCGTTCGGCGTGCCGCTGGGCCTTGTCTCCCACGGCGCTGTTGGGGCGGCGTTGAGCAGCAAGCGTGGTATCGCCTCATCTCAGTATCTGGCCTCGAACCCGGGCAAGCTGTCGAAGCTGGGGGCCAGCTGGGCTTACGACTGGTCCGCGACCGCTCCACTTGCGACCGGAGGCTTGATGTGGGTGCCGATGATCGCGAAGGAGCCATCGTTGACTCCCAGCACGATCAACCAGCTGCGCGCGGCGGGTCGCGCCGGGCGGGTCCGTTACCTGCTCGGATTTAACGAACCAGATTCCGCTTCGCAGTCGAACCTCACGCCCCAGCAGGCCGCGGCATTATGGCCCCAGCTCGAGCGCACCGGACTCATCCTTGGCTCCCCGGCCCCTGCGACCCCGTTCGATGGATGGCTCGCCAGCTTCATGACGCTAGCCCGACAGCGGCACCTGCGCGTCGACTTCATCGCTCTCCACTACTACCAGGACTTCACGAACCCGAACGCTGTCGCCGAATTGCACCAGCAACTCGTGTCGCTTTACCACCAGTACCGCAGGCCCATCTGGATCACCGAGATCGGAGCGATCGACATTCGCGCCTGGCACGAGTCGATGACCCGCACGCCCACCGACCCACTCGCCGCCCGCTACATGCGAAAGCTCTTCGGGATGCTCGACGCGCTGCCCTTCGTCCAGCGCTATGCGTGGTTCACCGATGACTGCTGGACTGACATTGCTTGCCGATTCGGCTCGCTATACAGCGCGAATGGGCGCACCACGCTCGCAGGCAGGACGTTCATGACCGCCCGGTAGCGCTCGAACCCAGGCCTCTCGCCCAGAACCCCCCGGCAAGCTCAACCCCCTCCCATGGGCACGGCTGGTTTCGAACCAGCGACCTCTCGCGTGTGAAGCGAGCGCTCTCCCGCTGAGCTACGCGCCCTCTCAGGCACAGATTCTACGGCGCGTGTATCGTCGAGGGCCGGTGAGCGCGACCTCCAACGCCACAACGCTCGGGATCATCGGCGGCGCCGGTGTCGGGGCCGCGGCGCGCCTCTATTCGGACGTCTCGTTCGCCTATCGCGCGCGCACCGGCGCGCTCCCGCGCGTCCTGCTTTGGAACATCCCGTTCGACGACGAGATCGAGCGCGGCTTCACGAGCCGCACGCCCGAACCCGCCGCGATGGCGGCCGCCGAAGCCCTCGTGGCCGAGTCGATCGAGCGCCTCACAGACGGCGGCGCGAGCGTGATCGCGATGCCCTGTAACTCGCTCCAGCGTGTCGCGGCACAGGCCTCCGAGCGCGCCGGCATCCCGTTCCTCGACATGATCGCTTCGACTGCCGACGCGGCTCGCGCCCAGGGCTCCTCCTCGGCGCTCCTCCTCGCCACCGACGCCACCCTCGCCTCGGGCGTCTACGACGGCTACGGGGTTGAGATGCTGGCGCCGCCGAGCTCGCTGCAGGAGGAACTCAAAGCGATCATCGGCGCGGCGGTCTCAGGCAACCCCGAGCCGCACGCACTCACGAGCCTCGTCGAGCGCGCGCGCCAGCCCCAGACCCCGGTCGTCCTCGGCTGCACCGACATCTGCGGCATGATCGATCCCGATCCGGCCGTCGTTGAGTCGCTCACCTGTCTCACCGCGCGCTGCGTCGACGCCCTCTCGGGCGCGCAAATAACCGCCTAGTGCCCGAGGTAGGCGCGCTTGAGATCCTCGCTCGCGAGGAGGTTCTCAGCGGTGTCGGCGAGCACGAGCTCGCCGGTCGCGAGGACGTATCCGCGGTCGGCGATCGAGAGCGCCATGTTCGCGTTCTGCTCGACCATCAGCATCGCCACGCCGCTCTCGTGGACCTGCTTGATGATCTGGAAGTTCTGCTGGACCAGCGCGGGGGAGAGCCCCATCGACGGCTCGTCCATCAACAGAAGCCTCGGGCGCGACATGAGCGCGCGGCCGATCGCAACCATCTGCTGCTCGCCTCCCGACAAGGTCCCTGCGAGCTGCTTCAGCCGCTCATGAACTCGTGGGAAGAGCGTGTAGACGCGCTCGTAGTCTTCGGTCAGATCCTCGCCGCGCCGAAGCGTCGCGCCAAGCTCGAGGTTCTCAAGCACCGTCAGCCCGCCGAACAGGCGCCGGTTCTCGGGCACGATCGCCAGCCCGCGCGCGATCCGCTGCGGGACGCTCATCGTGTTGACCTCCTCGCCGTCGAGCAGCACCCGCCCGCTGCGCGGCCGCACGATCCCGAGGATCGTCTTCAGCGTCGTCGACTTCCCGGACGCATTGCCGCCGAGCAGGCAGACCAGTTCGCCCGCTCCGACCTGCAGCGAGATCCCCTCGAGGATCCGCATCTGACCGTAATAGGTGGTGACGTTGTCGAGCGCCAGCAGGGGCGCGCCGCTCGCGGTGCTCACTCCTGAAGCGCCTCCGGGTTGCGCCCGAGGTAGGCCTCGACGACCTCAGGGTGGTTGGCGACCTCGTGGAAGGTGCCCTCGGTCAGCTTCTCGCCGTGGTCAAGCGCCACGACGCGGTCGCTGATGCCCTCGACGACGTGCATGTCGTGCTCGATCACGAGGATCGTGTAGCCGAGCTCATCGCGCAGGCGCGCGATGAGCTCGGTGATCTCGTGCGTCTCTTTGGGGTTCATCCCGGCCGCCGGCTCATCGAGCAGGAGCATCTTGGCCCCCGTTGCCATCGCGCGCGCAATCTCAAGGCGCCGGCGGTTGGCGTAGGAGAGGGAATAGGCGGGCTGGTCGAAGCGGTAGCCCTGGAGACGCTGGCCGAAGAAGCCAAGCACCTCCTCGGCGCGGGCGCTGACCTCGCGCGCCTCGCGCCGCGCGCGTGGCAGACGAAGCATCGACTCGATCGGCGAGGCGTGGGTGATGCCGTAGGTCGCGGCCTCGACGTTCTCCTTGACGGTCATGTTCAGAAACAGGCGCAGGCTCTGGAACGTCCGGGCGATGCCCATCCGGGTGATCTTGTGGGGTCGTAGACCGACAATGCTCTGGCCCTCGAAGCGCACGTCGCCGCCGGGCTCGTAGATTCCCGTGATCACGTTGAAGACCGTCGACTTGCCGGCGCCGTTTGGGCCGATCACGCTGACGATTTCGTGCTCCTCGACATGCAGGTCGAGATCGTGCAGCGCGCGTAGACCGCCGAACGCAAGGCGAACCTTGTCGAGTTCGAGCACCGGCGCCATCAGACGACCTCGACGCGGCGTGAGCCGAGCAGCCCCTGCGGCCGCGCGCCCATCGTGACGATCAGAATCGCGCCGATCATGATCTGCGCCGTGATGCCGGGGTCGAGGGTCAGGCGCGCCTCCCAGCAGCAGATCGCGATGTACACCGTCGGTACGAGGACGATCAGGCGTGCCATGCCCTTCAGCTGCACGACGGCGATGAGCATCACGATGGTGGCCACGTAGAGGACGTTTCCGTAAGGCAGCGGCGAGCCGGCTGGAACGATCACGTAGTGACGAAGCGCGCCCGCGAACCAGCCGGGGCTCCCGGGAGATCCGGCTACGGCGCGATGGGAGATCGCGCCGACGATCGCGTGGGAGGCGAACCCGAAGGCGACGATCGCGCCGATGACCGCCGCCATATAGCGCCACGGGCGCACGCGTGTCACGAGGACGAGGACCACCATCCCATAGAAGAGGTAGGCGGAGTCGATCGGGCTTGAGAGGCACGCCTGCGCAACGGTGACGACGACGCCGCCCAGCACCGCCCCCGCGATGCTGCCGGCGCCGCCGAGGACAAGGCACGCGTAGATCAGGATCAGGATTTGGGCATTGAAGTTCGTGGGGAACACCCCGCCCTGCTGGGCGGCGAACATCGTGCCCGCGAGCGCGGCAACGATCGCTCCGAAGGTGAACGCCATGACCTTGACCGCGTTCACCGGGATCGTCATCGCCGACGCGGCGAGGGGATCGTCGCGCACCGCGCGCCATGCGCGTCCCGTTCGCGAGGTGTCGAGCAGATGGAGTGCGGCCATCAGCACGAGCAGCAGGATGACGCCGAACCAGTAGTAGCCGAGCGTCGATCCGATCGTCGCGCCGCCGATGTGGAACTTGTCCAAACCGAACAGGCCGTTGACGCCGCCGAGCGTGCCCGGGGCGACGTTGTTGACGGCCTCCACGAACGCCTGTCCGACGAACAGGGTGACGATCGCCAGGTAGTCGCCCGAGAGCCGCAGCGCCACCAGTCCGATCACGAGGCCGAGAACCCCGACGAGGAGAGCGGCGATGGGGATCGACGCGATGGCCGGTAGTTGGACTCCGCCGCTGGCGAGGATGAGGTTCCCGAACGCGTGCGAGGAGAAGAGCGCGTAGCCGTAGGCGCCGGCGCCAAAGAAGGCGATGTAGCCGAGATCGAGCAGGCCGGCCCAGCCCACCGCGATGTTGAGGCCGAGGGCGAGGATCGCGTAAAGCACGACGTTAAAGCCGGTCTGGGCGTAGTTGACGTTTCCTCCGACAAGGACTTCGCCGTAGATGAGGGCCGCCACGCCGACCAGCCCGAGTCGTGGCCACCAGCCGAAACGCGCCGCCAGGCGTGACGCGCTACCCAACAGCCCGGGCTGCTGCTGGCGGCGATCGCCGGATTGTGCGACCCACTCGTCGACGCCGATCGGCATCTCAGACCTTCTGCAGCGGCGGCTGCCCGAACACGCCCTGGGGGCGGACGAGCATCGTCGCGATCAGGATTGCAAACACGATCAGGTCCGAGTACTGCGAGGAGATGTAGCTACTTGAGAACGACTCGCACAGGCCGATGATCAGGCCGCCGATCATCGCTCCGGGGATCGAGCCGATGCCGCCGATGACCGCGGCCGTGAATGCCTTCAGCCCGGCGAGGAAGCCGAGGATGTTGGTGATCTGGCCGAAGGCGAGGCCGGACATCACGCCGGCGACACCGGCCATCGCCGAGCCGATGAAGAAGGTCATCGCGATCGTGCGATCGACGTTGATGCCGAGCATCTCGGCCGCCTCGCGGTCCGAGGCGACGGCGCGCATCGACTTGCCGAACACCGTGCGGTTGACAAGCTCGCGCAGGCCGAACATCATCGCGACGCTGACGACGACGACGATGATCTGCACCGAGTCGATGTTGACGCCGTCGATGTGGATCGCCTGGCTGAACGGCAGGAAGGCGGGAGCGTTGTAGTTACGCGGGTAGCCGCCGAAGAGCAGCAGGACTGAGTCTTCGAGGATGAAGGAGATTCCGAGCGCGGTGATCAGTGGCGCTATCCGCGGAGCGTTGCGCAGCGGTCGGTAGGCGAAGCGTTCGATGGCGACGCCGAGCAAGCCGACGCCCAGCCCGGCCACCACGATCATGAAGATCAAAAGCAGCCACACAGGGATCACCAGCGCGGTGGGACCGCCGAACCACTGGATCGCGAAATAGCCGATGAAGGCGCCGACCATGTAAAGGTCGCCGTGGGCGAAATTCAACAGCTTGAGGACGCCGTACACCATCGAGTAGCCGAGCGCGATCAGCGCGTACAGGCAGCCTGTGACGATTCCGGTGACCAGCGTCTGGATGAAGATCTGCATCTTGCGCCGCGCAGGCTATGACAAACAGCCCCCGCCGCCCACCCGAAGGTGGGCGGCGGCGTGGTCGTTCAACGGCACCACGAACTGGGCTGACTACTGCTACTTATCGGGGATCTGGACGTAGGTGCCCTTGGCGTTGATCTTGTAGAGGAAGCCAGGAGCGCCGGCGAGGTCGCCGTCCTTCTGGAACTTAATCGGGAGGCCAATGCCGCTCGCTGACGCGGCGATATTGGTCTTCCTGATGGCAGCCAGGACGTTGGCCCGCGACGGGGTCTTACCCGCCTTGCAGACCGACCCGATCGCCTGCATGACGACGTTGGTCGCGGCGTAGGTCGGAACGCCGAAGGCGCCGTAGGGACCGTACTTCGCGACACCCTTGACCATCGCCTTCGCCAGCGGTGAGCTGCTCGTCGAGATGTCAGGCCCGAACTCGGACACGTAGGTGCCGGGGATGACGAACAACGGCGAGTTGGTGCCGTCGGTGCCGAACAGCGTCACCTTCTTGCCCTGCTGCTGGATCGCCTGGCCGAACTGCTCGGCGTTGCCGCCGCTCTGCCACGGCAGGATCACCAGCTTGGTGGTCGCGGTGACCTGCGAGCTGGCCAGCGACGACAGGTCACTCGCAAGCGTGGCTCCAGTGTCCGTGCCGTTGTAGCTCTGGTGGTTGACCGTGTATCCGGCCTTCTGGAGGATCGGAATCATCAGCGCGGTGATGCCTTCCGAGTAGGCCTCCTGGTCGTCGACGATCAGGATCGTCGACCCAGTCGGAGCCAGCTTGTGCTTGATGATGTAGTTGGCGTCCTTGGGACCCTGAGCGTTGTCGTTCGGGACGACCCGGAAGAACGTCTTGTTCTTCCCGCCGAGCGTGAGCGCCGGCAGCGTCGCGGAACCGGAGACGCCAGCCATCCCGGCCTGGGCCATAAGCGGACCGACCGCCTCGACCTCCTGGCTGCCCGACGGTCCGATGATCGCGACCGCACTCGACGCGATGATCGCCTGTGTCCGGGTCGTCGCGAGCGCCGGGTTCAGGCCGGTGTCGTCCTGACCGAGCGTGACGTGGATGCCAAGCGACTTGTTGTCCATGGCTACCGCGAGCTCAGCGAAGTGCAGCTGCTCGAGGCCCTGCGGAATGGCCGGGCCCGTGGCAAACGGCGCCTCGACCGCGATCGACGTGCTGCACGCCTTCGCCGCCTTGACGGAGTGAGCCGAGCTCGTGCCGCCGAACACGGTCACCGACGCGAGCGCAATCACCCCCGCCACCGCGACCCAGTACCGAAATACCTTCATGTGTGCGCTCCTCCTGTTTGTTTAGGAAACTGTTTGAACTTCGGGCTCACCGGCGACCATCGCCGGCGTGCCGTCCGGGTAGAACGCCGCAGCCGGCGAGCCGGCCGGGCGAAAGACTCCGAGCACCCGCATCTGGCCAGGCCCGCTGTTGGCGAGCGTGTGCACCTCCCGTGCCGGAAGGTGAATGCAGGACCCGGCCGCAAGCGGCAACTCCTCGCCGCCCATGTGCATGACCCCTTCGCCCTCGAGAACGTAGATCACCTCGTCGTAGAGGTGGTAGTGCGCCGGTGCCGCGCCGACCGGTATGTAACCGACGAACTGCGTGGCCGATGCGCACCCGTTCTCGGGGTCAAAGACGATTCGAAACTCGCGCGCGGCGGTAGCGTCCTGCGCGCGCGCGTCGGCGAGGCGCGACAGCGTCGCGCGATCCGCCGAGCCCTGCGGGGAGTGAAGCGACACCGAGCAGACGACGAGATCCGCCGGCCCCTCGTTGATGAGCTCATAGATATGCCCGGCCGGGACGAGCATCCCCGCCTGCTCCTCGAGCTCGACCTCCCCGTCGGGCGTCAGCACGCGCCCGCTGCCTGAGACCGAGAACAGCAGCTCCTGCGCCGAGCCGGTCTCGCGCGCGATCCCGTGGCCGACGACCGTGCGCAGCGTCCGCAGCGTGAAGAGCTCACACCCGTCGCGGTCGTCGATCACGTTGCGAACAGCGGTCGCATCGTTGCCGACACGGCTCTCCGGGGCGTCCGCGCTGCTACGGACGAGGCCCCTCAAGACGTGCACTCCGCTCGCGCGCGGGCATGCTCACGCACGCCCCGTCGGTCTCCCCAAATCCCCATCTCCTCCTCGGCTTCCTTCACGAATCTCCTGCGACGGTATCGCGTTTTGTCAACCCTCGCGCCGATTGGGCGCCAGCTCTGCAACCAGTGAAATCTCCGTTCCGGCCAGCGCGCGCGACACCGGGCAGGTCGCCTTGGCCTGCTGCGCGAGGCGCTCGAAGGTCTCGGCGTCGACCCCGTCGACCTCGCCGCGCGTGTGCAGCTCGATGTGCGTGATCGCCCAGCCGGTGTCGGTCTGCTCGAGCGAGACCGCCGCCTCTGTCTGAAGGTCCGCCGGCGGATGGCCCTCGGTCGAGAGCAGGTCGGCGAGCGACATCGTGAAGCATGCCGCGTTGCCGAGCCCGATCAGCTCTTCCGGGTTTGCCGTGTGCACGCCGTCCTCGACGCGCGCGCGCAGCGTGAACGGACCCTCGAAGGCGCCGCTTCCAAGCGCCATCCGCCCGCCGCCGTCGGGCACCGTTCCACTCCAGGTGGCGGTCGCCTTGCGAACGATCTTCACAGCCACGGCTGCCTCCTCATCGAGCTCCGATCGCCTCGAGCTCGCCGACGAAGCGGTCGACCTCCTCGGCGCTGTTGTAGTGGATGAACCCCACGCGGATCGCGCCCGACTCATAGCCGAGGCGCTTGTAGAGGTTCAGCGAGTACCAGCTGTCGTGGGCCCACACGCCGATCCCGCGCTGCGCGAGCTCGCCGGCCACATCTGCGGCGGCCGCCCCCTCGACATTGATCAAAAAGGTCGGCACGCGACCCTCGAGCGTCGGCAGCCCGTAGACGGTGACGCTGTCCGGAATCGTGTCCAGGAAGCGCTGGCCGAGCGAGCGCTCGTAGGGCACGATCGCCTCCATGCCGCCGATCGCGTGCAGGTAGTCGATCGTCGCGTTGAAGCCCGCGAGGAGCTCGTAGGGGAGGGTCCCGGTCTCGAAGCGGCGCCCGAGCGGGGTCGTCGGCGCCGGCCGGGCCTTGTAGGGGCGCCAGGACTCGAGCAGCTCGGTGCGCCCGAACGCCATGCCGAGGTGGGGGCCGCAGAACTTGTAGGGCGAGCAGAGCAGGACGTCGGCGCCGATCGCCGAGACGTCGATCGGCTCGTGCGCGGCGTAGTGGACGGCGTCGACCCAGGCCAGCGCCCCGACCGAGTGGGCGAGCTCGCTGACGCGCGCCGCGTCGACGATCGTGCCGATCGCGTTCGAGGCCCACGCGAAGGCGACGACGCGCGTGCGCTCGGTCAGCTTCGAGCGCAGGTCGTCGTAATCGAGCGTCGTGTCGTCGCGAAGCTCGATGTGCTGGACGCGCAGGTCGCGGTCGTGGGCCAGCTCGAGCCACGGCGCGACGCCGCCGTCGTGGTCAAGCGAGGACACGAGGATCTCATCGCCCGGCTCAAACGCGCGCCCGGCGGTGCGCGACAGGGTGAAGTTGAGCGAGGTCATGTTGGCGCCGAAGATCACCTCGCCCGGCTCGCAGCGCAGGAACGCCGCGGCCTTGGACTCGGCCTCGCTGACGATCCCAGCCACCCGGCGGCTCGTCTCATACGACGCCCCCATGTTTGCGCTCGCTTCGCGCAGGCAGCGCGCGATCGCGTCGCCGACCGAGTCGGGGACCTGGCTCCCGCCCGGGGCGTCGAGGAAGGCGAAGTCGCCCTGCAGCGAGCTGAATCGCCGCCTCACATCTGTCACATCGATCGTTACGGCGGTCATCGCTCCCTTTCGTTCATCGCTCGCCCGCATCGAACTGCTCAACCAGCGTCGCCCGCGCCCGCCACAGATCGGGCAGCTGGCGCTGCGCGATCAGCTTCGCGAGCACGGCGACCGGTGTGCCCTGCGTCCCCGAGGTGTCCTCGCCGATGCTTCGCACGACGGTCGCGTAGTGGCGGAAGCGCCAGACCCAGATCCGCTCGTCCCAGTCGGTCAGCGCCTCGGCGAGCTGGTAGAGGTCCTCGAACTCGCGGCCGTGCTTGTAGAGCTCGACGAGATCGAGCCCCGCCGCGGCGACGCGCGCGTTGAAGGCGCGCCCGGCGTTGCGCGTCGCGGCGGCGACGGCGCGAAAACCGGGCGAGTCGAAGCCGCTGCCGTGCCCGAGGGCGACGCGGATTGCCTGGTACTCCCACGGCGACATCCGCTCGAGCATCTCCATCGCCGTCGTCACGTAGTCCAGCGCGCGCACCGAGCGGTGGATCAGGCGCAGCGCCGCCGGGATGTCGTCCGCATCGATCAATCGCGCGGACTCCTCGATCTCGTTGCTCGCGAACTTCAGCCACAGCTCCGCGCTCTGGTGCACGGTCGTGAACAGCAGCTCGTCGCGGTGGACCATCTCCTCGGGCTTCTTCTGCAGCGCGAGCAGCTCGTCGGTGCGCAGGTAGCGCTCGTAGTCGCTCCCGCCGGAGCCTTCGAGCACGGGCTGCGAGAAGTCGTTCTCGGCGGCTTCACTCATCGGGGCGTCTCTCCTTTGAGGATCTCGGCCAGGGTGTCGAGGTCGATGTTTCCGCCCGACACGATCGCGACGACCCTACCCGTGCCGAGATCGCCCCGCGCCGCAGCGGCCAGTGCCAGCGCGCCCGCGCCCTCGGCGATCACGCGCAGGCGCCGGGCGAGCGTGCGGATCGCGGCGGCCGTCTCATCGAGGCTCACGGCGAGCGCGTCGTCGATCAGCGCGGCCACGCGCGGCCACATCTCTTCGAGCACGCCGCGGCTGCCCGAGCCGTCGACGAACGACGGCACGTAGTCGATCTGGGTCGGCTTGCCGGCGGCCTTCGCGGCGACCGCCGCAGCGGCGGTGTCCGGCTCGACGGTGTAGATGCGCGTCTTCGGCGAGCGCGCGCGCAGCGCGCTCGCGATGCCGCTGACCAGCCCGCCGCCGCCATAGGGGACGGCGACCGCGTCGATGTCGGGGAGGTCCTCGAGGATCTCGAGGGCGATCGTGCCGTTGCCGGCCATCACCGCGGGGTCGGCGACCGGGTGGACGAAGAATCCCTCGACGCCCTCGACGCGCCCGGTCATGATCGCCTCCCACCAGTCGGAGTAGGGGATCTTGAGCGTCGTCCCGCCGAGCCGCGCGATCGCCTCGAGCTTGGCCTCGGGGGCGTGGTCGGGCACCGCGATCGTCGCGCTGACACCGAGCTCGCGCGCGATCCAGGCGACGCCCTGCGCCATGTTCCCGGCGCTCGCCGTGACGAGGCCCTTGCTCACCAGCGCGGGGTCGGCGGCGCGGACGCAGTTGGCGGCGCCGCGGATCTTGAACGAGTTGACGGGCTGGAGCGTCTCGAGCTTGCACCAGATCTCAGCCGGCGAGTCCTCGAGCGGCAGCCGCACGAGCGGCGTGCGCACGGCGGCGCCGGCGACGCGCCCGCGCGCGGCCTCGATCTCAGCGATCGCGATCACAGCTGCGCCTCGATGCCGCCGCCCGCGCGGCGCGCGTTGGCGAGCGCAAGCTCGGCCGCGGCAAGATCCTCGACGCCCAGCCCGAGCGAGCGAAAGAGGGTTATTGCCTCCGCTTCGCTTCGGCCGGGGTGAGTGCCGACGAGCACCTCGCCGAGCTCGGCGCGGACGTGCTCGAGGCCGGCGATCGAGCCCTCCTCGATCGCCAGGCGAAACTCGCCCGCCTCGTTTGAGATCGAGACGCGGCTGTCGGTGAAGAGCTCGGCCGCGGCGACGGTTGCCGTGTCGATCTCGCGCGCCGAGGGGACGCTCGCGCCGATCGCGTTGACGTGGGTGCCGGGGGCGAGCCAGTCGCGCTCGAGGACGGGCTCGCGCGAGCTCGTCGCGGTGACGACGACGTCGGCGCCCTCGACGGCCGAGCGGGCGTCGGGCGCGACTTCGAAGGTGGTGGACTGCGTTTCCGCTGCGGCTTCGGCGAGCGCGTTTGCGTGCTCGGTGGTGGGCGAGAAGATCCGGACCGTTTGGAACGGCCGCGCGTGCATCAGCGCCTCGACGTGTGCGCGCGCCTGGACGCCAGAGCCGAGGATCGCGAGGGTCCGCGCGTCCTCCCGTGCGAGGAGCCGCGTCGCGAGCGCGGTCACGGCGGCGGTGCGGATCGCGGTTACCGCGGAGGCGTTCAGCACGGCGCTCGGCACGCCCGTCTCGCCGTCGAAGAGGACGACGACGCCCTGATGGGAGTCGAGGCCGCGGCTCGGATTGCCGGGGAAGATGCAGACCGCCTTGATGCTGTAGGCGGGGTCTGAGCCGCCGCGGTAGGCGGGCATCATCCCGAAGAAGCCCGACGAGCCCTCGGCGCGAAGGACCGAGCGAAGCGGCATCTCGGCCTCTTTGCGGGCGAGCGCGGCGAGGACCGCGGCCATCGCCTCGATGCACTCGCCCATCGGCAGATGGCGGACGACCTCCTCCTCGCCGAGGATGATCGCGCTCACGCGAAGAGCTCCCCGATCGCCCTGCGGTCGACCGGGCCAAGCGGCGACTCGAGCGCCTCGCGGACGGGTTCGAGATGCTCGGGGCGCATCGGCCCGACGACGATCCCGCCGACCTGCTCGCTGCCGAGCAGCCAGCTGAGCGCCGCGGCGGCCATCGAGATCCCGCGCGCGGCGCCGATCGCCTGGAGCGTCTCGAGGGCGTCGAAGACGGCGTCGGTCTGAAAGGTCACGTAGCCCTCGGGGCGCTGCGTCATCCGCGAGCCCTGCGGGAACTCCTCGCCGCGGCGGTACTTACCGGTCAGCCAGCCGCCGGCGAGCGGGCTGTAGACGGTGTAGGTCACCTGTTCAGCGGCGCACAGCGCGAGCAGCCCGCTGCGCTCGTCCTCGCGGACCAGCAGCGAGTAGTTGTTCTGGATCGCGTCGACGTGGCCCGCGGCGAGTGTTTCGCGCAGCTGCGCGCTGTCGTAGTTGCTGACGCCGCTCGCGCGGATCAGCCCCTGCGCGCGGAGCTCCTCGAGCGTCGCGACGACCTCGGCCGGTGGGACGTCCGGGTCGTACTCGTGCGTGAGGTAGAGGTCGACGTGGTCTGTGCCGAGGCGCTCGAGGCTCGACTGGAGCTGGCGGCGCAGGCGGTCGGGCGCGAGGCCGGAGTCGGCGCCCTCGGCCATCGGGTTGTAGGTCTTCGTGGTTAGCAGCGGCGTGTGAACGCGCGAGTGCATCCAGTTGCCGATGATCGTCTCGCTGCGGCCGCCGCCGTAGGCGTCGGCGGTGTCGAAGTGGCTGATGCCGAGATCCCAGGCGGCGTCCATGATCGCGAACGCCATCTCCTCATCCGCGCCCTGGCCGAAGAAGGCGGGCGAGGAGCCGATTCCGCCGAAGTTGCCGCAGCCGAGCGCGATCCGCGGGGTGGCGAAGCCGGACTGCCCAAGCGGGCGGGTTTCGATCGCGACAGGCGCCGTCACGGACATGCGGCAGTCATCGGGCGCCAGCGGCGTGCGTGCAGGATCCCGCCACGTTGATATTTGATCAGAAACTGGCGCACGGCGCTGCGCGCGGGCGATAAGCTGGCCTTCGGACCGTGCTAGGCGGGGAGTTAGCGGTGCCCTGAACTCGCAATCCGCTCAAGCGAGGCCGAATTCCCTCCCGAGGGGCGTACCACGCGGCACGCCCCGCCGGCTTGGGCGTTGATGGGCAGGGTCCCCCGCGATGACGGTCCGCGAACCAGGTCAGATCCGGAAGGAAGCAGCCTTAAGCGGGTGCCGGCAGGCGCGGCGGGAGCTCCCTGACCGGAGCCATTAGCCGGTGGCGGCACCGCGGGGCGGCGTTTCGAATGAGGGTGCACGGTCCGATCTTTTTCGCTGAGGCGAAAAAGCATCGGACCGTGCATGCGTCGCGGTACCCGGGCGGGTTGCGGGATGGGCGCAGGCTTACGGCACGGTCAGCAGGTTGCGTAGGCGGACCAGGAGCGGTTTCGCGCGATTAGGCGGAATTGGGTTGGGCGGCTGCCGGTGCGGTGCGGCTCGTTGGGATCGAGCTGGTAGTCCGTGTAGATCGCTGAGCTCGCTGCCTCGAGATAGGTCCCGTGGGTCACCTGGTTGAAGACGATGTTCTTGGGGCTTGTGTGTAGCTCTAGGGCCAGGAGCGGGACCGCGGTGGCGTAGGGGAGGCTGATCGGGCCGCAGGCGGTCGAGATGTGGTGGTTCTTGACCAGCGCGGTGAGGTCTGAGGCGATCTGCTGCTGGGCGCTCAGCGACTTGTCCTGAGGCTTGGTCGAGTCGAAGGTCTTGTGGAAGCGCGGCGCCTGCCAGGCGATCGAGCTGACGACGATCGCGACGACGATGAGCGCCGCAGCGGCCTGCCAGAGGCGGCGGTGCGGGTCGTCGCGCGCCAGCGTCTGCCAGCCGAACAGGGCGGCGCCGCCGAAGACCGCGGCGAGCGCGGCGATCAGGATCACGTAGCGATCCTGGATCGGTAGGCCTGAGGACGCCACGAGCGCAAGCGCGGCGACCGCGATCGCACCGACGATTGCGCCGAGCGCTGCGCGCCGGCGGGTCAGCCAAAGCGCGAGCACGAGCCCCAGGCCGCCGGCGAGCAGCCCGTCGGGGGCGAGCACCTCGCCGAGCCGCCTGGCTCCCGTGTAGGGGACGTTGACGAGGCCCGTCGTGCGTTTGAGCTGCACGGCCGTCGTCTGCGTGTGGCTCAGCGACCACAGCGCATTGCCGGTGATCAGCAGGTCCGAGAGCCCCCAGAGGACCGGCGCCGCGGCGACGAGCGCCGCGAGCACGGCGCGCTCGCGTGGCGTCGAACCTCGCCACAGCCAGGCCCAGTAGAGCAACGCGAAGAGCCAAGCCTCGGGCCGAAGCAGCCCCGCCACCGCCAG